>NZ_JBMPPK010000009.1:0-267144 GCF_049339405.1 Undibacterium sp. Tian12W | reverse complement strand
CCATCGATGCAGGCGCATTGACAGCACAATCTGCACTGGACGTCACACTGGCCCGCGGCGCCAACTTCCTGAGCCTCGGCGCTGGTAATGACCGCGTTGTACTGTTGGGTAACTATGTTGCCGGTACCTACAACACGACAGAAAACGGTGTGAACCTGAATGCACAATCCACAGCGACTGCAGTTGCTCGCGTTGTAACAGACACGATCAACCTGGGTACAGGTAACGATACACTGGTAACTTACGGTGCGATCAACCTGGCTGGTGCGCAATTGTCTGGTATTGAAAACATTGTTTCCAATTCAGCAGTCGTCATTACTGCGAGTCAGTACGCTGCCTTGATCGCTGCGCGTGCGGCGCTGAATCTGTCTGGTCCGGTACTGACTTTTGCTGGCGTTGGTCCGCATCAACTGACGATTGTGGATGACGTAGCGGGTGTGAATAATATCGACCTGTCGTTTATCTCCATCACTGGCGGTACGCTGGTGTATGACGTTACATCAGCTTCAAATGCGACCGGTGGAAATGTCAATAACACGACGACTTCCGGTGCGGTGACGGTATCTGGCAGCGGTGCAGCCATTGCCGGCACCATAGGCACCAGCCCATCGAATGGCGGTGGTCAGGCCGCCAATGGTACGGCGTTGACTGCAGGCGGTACATTCAATGGCGCAGCTGGCCTCAATGAAAATTTCACCGGCAATGTCGCGTCTCTGGTCAGCACTACCGTCAATGGCAATAACGGTGACTCTGACACTATCACTATCTCTGGTGGTGGCACGGTGAATATTGGTAGTGGTAATACCATCACCAATATCAAGACACTGACGATGGACAGTGCCGCTGCCAATGTTGTTTTCTTCACGGTTGCAAATTCTGGCATTACCACCGTCAATGGCGGCTCAGGCAGTGATTATGTTGATCTGGCGAATAGTGGCAACTCCATGCTGGCTGGCAATATCAATCTAGGGACAGGCACCAACACCCTGGTCATGGAAGGCAAGACCTATACCGGTACCTTTGTGGCTGGTTCGGGCACATCTGACACCTTGTATCTGTTCAATGGCAGCAATATCAGCGCGGCCAATGTCAGTGGTTTTGAAGCCGTTAATATCAACAATAACGCGTCTGTCACCATGACAGCAGCACAGTTTGCTGGCTTTACCACCGTCACTGCAGCAGGGACAGAAACAGTCAACATAACGACTGCCGGCAGCGTTACTGGCAATAGCAATGTAGAAAATTATGTACTGGCAAATGGCGGCAACACCTTCACCGCAGCAACCGGTCTGGTTTCTGTAACGGGTGGCACGGGTAATGACACCATCAATGCCAGTTCAGCCATTATCGCTGCTGCCGCAACCATCAATGGCGGTGCGGGTACGGACACCCTCAATGTCGGTGCTGTGATAGCGGCCCTCGACCTGTCTGCCAAGGTCAGCAATGTAGAAGTCATCAATGTCACCGGTGGCACCACCGCTGGCTGGACAGTGACGAATGAAAACGGCCCAGGCGTGACCCTGAACTTCACCAAGTCTGCCGCGAACGACATCAACAACATCACTCTTGGCTCAGGCGGCCAGACTCTCAATATCCTGGGTACAGGCACAGGCCGCACGACCATCACTGGCGGTTCTGGCGCGGATGTCATCAATTTGTCCACGACAGCAACTGGTGCTGATGCGATTGCCACAGGCTCTAACATCAATGCCATTGATACCGTCAATAACTTCAAGGCAGCAGGTGCAGACTTGTTTGCTACAGGCGTAGTCCCGACTTCGCTGTATAACCTGATTATTGCCAATGCCGACAGCAGTAGTCTCGCGGCAGCCATCGCTACTGCAGCAACTGCAGCGGGCTCCAGCCTGGCAAATACAGGCCAGGCTTATACCATCACCGTGAACAGCGGTACTGCGGCGGGCATTTATGCCTTCCAAAATACTGGCGGCAGTGTAGGCTCAGTTGATGCCAGTGATTTCATCGTCAAACTGGGTGGCACAACAGGTACTATCTTTGCCAATGATTTTGGTATTGCCAATGCGGTTGCAGTCACAACGGGCGGTACTTACAACGGTACGGCGAGTACCAATGACATCTTCATGTCCACCATCCCCGGCCTCAATGGTACGACCATCGCCGGTAATGCGGGAGACACCGACATACTGACCCTGACCACGGCAGGTACAGTCAGCATCAACAATGGTAGCACTGGCGGCACACTCAGCAACCTCAAGGTATTGAACCTGGCTAATGGCACCAATACCATTACCTACAATACTTCCGCTGGCTTCACTACCATCAACGGTGGCTCAGGCAATGACACCTTCATCCCTAACACTGCCTTGCTGCCTATCGTGATCAATGGTGGCCTCGGTACTGACACCATCGTGTTGTCAGCAGCCTATGCTGCTGTCGCCTCTGGTTCTGGCACTTTCGCCGGCAATGTGACAGGTTTCGAAAAATTGCGTCTGACCAGCGGCACCACCCAGACCGTCGATGTGCAAACCCTGGGTAACTACACCGACATCACTTTGGGCGCTGGTGCCAACGGGCTGACCTTGAGCAACCTTGCCAGCAATAGCACCGTGACACTGACAGGTTCCAGTACCGCAATGACCTTTTCCAATGCGGCATTTACCGGTGGTGTCAACGATATCGTCAACCTGGTACTGACAGATGCCAGTACTACTGCCGTTGCCTTTGCCACCACTGGTATTACGGCATCCGGCGTCGAGACTTTCAATATCACGACCGTCGATGGCCAGGCCACACCGACAGGTCTTTTCAATGACACGCTGACCATACTCGGTAGCTCGGTCAAGAACATCTATGTCAGCGGTAATGCAGGCCTGACCATGCCAGCCACCAGCACCTCGCTGATTAATGTCGATGCCAGCGGCATTACCCTCGGTGGCTTTACCTGGACAGCCAATGCGCTGACAAGCACAGCAACCGTCAAAGGCAGTGCCAGTGGTACCAACACTGTCAACATGAACTCTGCCACGGCAGGTGTTGACTACACGGGCGGTACAGGTAACGACAACATCACGATCAACGCCACGGTTTCCAGCACTGCGGCACTGGGCAATGGCAATAACAGCCTGGCCCTGAATGGCGTGACCATACTCGGTACTTATACCGCTGGTAACACTGGTACAGACAGCCTGGCGTTCTTCTCGTCCATACCAGATATCAGCAATGCCACTGTCACGGGCTTTGAAAACCTGACCGTGACCAATAATGCCAACATCACCATGACCGCAGCGCAAATGGCGCAATTTACCGGCACCGTCAATGCTTCAGGAACCGAGACCATCAACCTGACGACGGCTGGTACGGTCACCGCCTTTAGTACAGTAGAAAAGTACAACCTGGCCAATGGCACCAACAACTTCACTTCAGCCAACGTGGCTATCAGTGTTATTGGCGGTACCGGTACGGATATCTTCAATTTCACGGCCAACCAGATCGTCAACTTCCTGACCACGATAGATGGCGGCAATGGTATTGACATTCTCAATGTCGGCACCACCAACACCCAGAACCTGGACTTCACCACTAAGATCGCAGGTATCGAAACCATCAGCGTGGCGGGCAGTACAGGTACCGCCAGCATCACCAACCAGGATGGTGCGGGCGTGACCTTGAATTATACGAAGAGCACAGGCGACAACACCATTATCATGGGTACTGGCGGCCAGACCCTGAACCTGCTGGGTTCCAGTTCCTCTTCCACTACCATCACAGGTGGTGCGGCGGTGGATACCATCAACCTGCAGTTCTCCGGCGCAGGTTCTGAAACACTGATAGAAACCGGTGCCAATATGTCGAACAGGACGCAGGTCGACATCGTCGGTAACTTCAATTCGACCGGCACTGACTACTTCAAAACTGGTGTCAATGCGTCGATTGTGGGCTCCTACATCATTGGTAATGCTGATACGGGCAATTACCTGACCACGATTGCTGCAGGTCTTGCCGTCGTTTTTACCCAGACAAACCAGGCTTACCTGATCACGATACAAACAGGTACAGCAGCGGGTACTTATCTGGTCCAGAACACCGGTACAGATGTCACCCATTTTGATGATACTGACTTCTTTGTGCAGTTGACGGGTACGATTGGTACTATTTCGACTGGTAATCTGATTGCATAAAGAAAAGTATCATCAGGGTAGGTATCAATTCTGATTCCTGCTCGCAGCATCGTAGTATTTACGCTATGTGCACTATTAAGACGCCAGCATTGCTGGCGTTTTTTTTTGCGACTGTTTTTTGCCACGGCGTGCTTGCCTTTACTATTTTCCCCCTTAATTCGATTTCAAAAAGCGCTTGAAATTAAAAAACTACTGTATTACTATATTAATACACGTGGCGATAATGTATTAGTCAGCAGCCGATAAGAAATAGGGTTACGTCAATTGAATGTAATGAAAGCCAGGCAATGAAAGGCCAGACCATGGAACATGAATCATGAATGCGCCAGCCAGCCCGCGCCAGTTGGGGGCAGAGATATTCCAGGTGGTGACCGGGAGTAGCGAGCCTATTTATCGCCAGCTGATAGAGCAATTGCGACGCCTGCAGGCGGGCGGTCAAATCGCTGCGGGTGATGCCATGCCCTCGGTGCGTGATGTTGCCACCGGGCTTGGTGTCAACCCCATGACGGTATCCAAGGCTTACAGCATGCTCGAAGCAGAAGGTTTGCTAGTACGCCGCCGTGGCCTGGGCATGGAGGTCGCGGCACAGGCCAGCGGCCATTCTGATCTTGCATCAAGGCTGGAATTATTGCGCCCCAGCCTTGAGCGTATCGCACTTGAAGCCAGCCAGCTCGAACTTGACTCCAGCGCAGTCATCACACTCTTGACCAGTATTCTTAAAGGAAAATAAGCATGCAAGCTCAGTTAAATGCACCCGTGCATATCCAGGGTCTGAATAAATCCTTCAGCGGGCAAGCTGTGTTGAAAAATCTCGACTGGCAGATTGCACCAGGCAGTATCGTCGGCCTGCTGGGCCGCAATGGTGCAGGCAAATCGACATTGATAGAATGCCTGCTGGGTTTGCGTGATATCGATGGCGGCAAGTCCAGTCTGTATGGCGAAGCAGCAGGGCAACTCCGTGCAGAGACCAGGGCCAGGATAGCCTATGTGCCACAGCGCAGTGACCTGTTTGAATGGCTGACCGCAAGGCAGATGCTGGCCTACTTCCAGCTACTGTACCCACGCTGGAACGACAGCAAGGTTCAGTCACTGATGCAAGCCTGGGAGCTGCCTTATGACAAGGCCATCAACAAACTCTCGGTAGGGCAAAAGCAACGTTTGTCCATCATCCGCGCACTGGCGCATGATCCTGAGCTGCTTATCCTGGATGAACCAGTATCCAGCCTTGACCCGGCAGGCCGCCGTGAATTTTTACGCGAACTCATAGACCGCGTCATTGAAAAGCAGACCACCATCGTGTTCTCTACCCATATTCTTTCTGATCTTGAAAGGGTGGCGATGGATGTCGCTTTTCTCAACGACGGGCAAATTGTTCATCAACAATCGCTTGATGACATGATGGACAACACCGTGCGTATCAATGGGCCATCTACCGTATTGCGGCAACTGCAGCCTGTAAAAGTATTGCGTCAGACTGGAAATGCAAGCGGTGAGGGCAAGCTGCTGGCGCAATTCAGCCATGAACAATTGCATGCACTGGAAGCACGTCAGGATGTCCGTATCGATAAGCTCAGCCTGGAAGACTTGTTCATAGAAATGACATGCTGAAATTCTCGGTGAATAAGCGCCTGTACCACCATGCCTGGCACATTCCCATTCACTGGTTGATGAGAACTGAGAAAGAATAATATGAAGGCCATTATTTCAATATGGATGCAACCCGTCTATGGACGCATCAATGCAGGCAGTCTTAAATCTGCCTACTTCATCCTGGCATTGATTTGTTTGATTCCATTCGTTGAGCTGCTTTCTGTCACCGGATACGAACCCAGTGCGACGGCCATCATAAAGACATGCGTCAATGGACTAGGGTCAGTGTTGCTGACGATTTTATTTTTTTGGTTTATTTTCCTGATACCCAGTATCGCCACGCAATATACGCCCACTTGCGCCAACTTGGTGCCACACATGAAACGGCGTATGCAAGCTGCACTTGCACTGCCTATTTTACTCATTCCATTGTTGTTTCCTTGGATATTGCGCATGCATGGGAAGTTTTTCCAGGGATGGTTCTTTGGCGTTATCGCCATGCTGGTGTACGTTGCTACTCTTCGCAATAAGCCGGTAATCATACTGCTCATAGTGCTTACACAGCTTCCAGCTTGGTTATTTCGAAATAGCAGTACCTTGCCCATGCAGCTAGACTGGAATCAGCCTGTGTTGCTGGTGATCGCTGGATTTTCGCTGACCGCGCTGATTCTACGCTGGGTGTTTTCTGTGCGTGGTGATGAGCTTTTCAAAGTAGCCGATAGCATACCTACGATGATAATGTACATGCGTGGTGAAGAAGCAGGCATGAATGCGTATTCCTTGAAGTTCCTCAATCCCTATCACTTCTTCTTACGCCGAAGTATGGAGAAGGTGCGTGCTGTGCCAGAAAAAGTCGGGCAATTGATAGCATTCTCCATTGGTTCACAGGCTTTTTGGTTGAGCAGTTTTATCCCGGTAGTAGTAATGAGTGCAGGTTTGAGCATCTACTTCGTGTTTTACTTTCACGATTCCTCGAAGAATCAAGCGCTTGATCATTCGGTGGCATATTTGGCTGCCTTGGTCTCTTTTATCATGCTACCGCCTATCTACGCCGCTGTTGTGCGCAGCTGCGTTTCTCAACGCCGGGAAGAGCAAGGTTTGCTATTACTAGCACCAAATTTACCCAACCAGCGCGGGCAGGGCAAGACGATACTAGGTTTTATATTGGGCCAATATTTGGGTCTTTGGTTGGTGTCAACTGTATTTGCCTTGAGTGCGGCCTATTTATGCTCGACCTCAGACTATATGCACGAAGTAATCTGGCTAATTTCATTCAGCCTGTTGCCGGTGAGTTTCTTGAGCCTGACCAATTATGCGCATATCCCATCCAGCTATCAATCTTCATTGCTGGCAGCATTGACTATACTGATTTTCCTAGGCCTCGCCGTGCTTGGTCTGCATGAGCTTGTTCCTCGCTTGCCGGTTTGGCTGATCTGCAGCCTGATTGCAGGTGCTACTGCTGCAATATTACGTCGGCGTTGGCAGACGCTGATGCAGGCTGAGGCTTTGTTTCCGGTTTGCCGTGCTGTATGAAGGGTACATCATGCGTATCCTGATCATCATAGGCGTACTTGCTTTGCTCTTCTTTATCTTGCTGGCACCGCCAGAACTGACACAGCCAGCCGGGCGGGTCGCCTTGTTGTCTTGCAAGCAAGATCAAACAGGGGAAGATATCTGGGAATGCCTCGGTATCAAGCTAGGGAAAATCGCCCTGGAAGCGCTGTATTCATACTTTAGTATAGGGCACATAAAGCTGTAAATCGCCTATATTCACTGCATCTCTTCGTTGAATAGTCAACATTAAGGATCTCAGTATGAATATGCCACTGCCCATGCAAGTATTTGCACCTGCCGCCAAAAAAGAAGATGCCAGAAGTCTGAGTGCGCTGGAGCAATATGAACGACGCCGCCAGGTCATACGCGCCCATCAGCGCGGCGCGAGAAAAGTCCAGATCGCACGTGAACTGGGGCTTAGCTATACTGCAGTCTGCCTGATTATTGCCCGTTACCAGGAGCAGGGTGCCGATGCCATTCTGCCGCACCGCCGTGGCCGCCGTTCAGGCGAAGGCCGTGCCATGAGTACCGAGCAAGAAGAGCAAGTACAACAACTGATACGTGACAACAAGCCACGTCAGTTGCAGATGGACTTTGCTGAATGGACACGTCCTGCCGTTGCTGAGCTCATCAGCAAACATCTGGGCGTCAAAATTCATATACGCTCAGTGACCAACTATCTGAAGCGCTGGAACATCGTAGTAGAAAGGGCAGTACCCAGCCCTTACCTACGCACGCAAAAGCTGATGATGCTTGACATGACAGAACAGGTGAAATCACCGGTTCCATCCATGCCTATGATGCCATCCATTTATGACCCGCTGACCCAGGCTGTATCCCATTCATATTAATGAATGGAATGCGATAGAAGGGCTGGGGCTGGAGCCAAGCCTTAACCCAGCCATTTCAGCAAATCGAGCAGGCGCTGTTCATTATTGCCGGTATCAAACTCCTTGATACCGATTTGCTTCAGCGTGGGTTTGCCTGCTTCGGTATCATCGAGCAGCCCCAGTTCTTTCTTCAAGGACTGGATTTGCGCTGCCGTGATCTTGGGGTGGGCAATCAGAGGCTGGTAAGGTTGTGGCTGGCTGGTATGGATGACGCGGTGGCCGGTTTTTTCCAGGTTCTTGGCTACACCTGAGTAAGAGGCAATGCCACCGACATCAGCCAGCAGATTGTCCAGGTAAAACAGCACGGCTCCCTGTTCTTTTGTATACTGGATTTTTTCTGTCGCCAGGTTGAAACCATTGTGCGTCAATTCCGCCGAACAGAATTTCGACATATAAGAAATTTTTTCAGGCAAGGCAATGCGTTTGCCTTTTACATCAGCGATACTCTTCAATGGTGATGCCTTGGGTACGATCAGCAGGCACTGGCCATCAGGCTTGGATGTCGAGACCAGTTGATATTTGTAGTCGCGTATGCCGCGCGCCGGATAATCACTGGGCCGGGCAATCACAAAATCCATCTTGCCGGCTTTCATGCCTTCCTCAAGTTGAGAAAACTCACGTGCTACCACCACCGTCACTTTTTTACCCAGGGCCTTGCCCATGACTTCTGCCAGGCCAGTATATTTTTCTATGACCTGGGCCGCGTCAAGCCCGCCAGATGTGCCTTCACTGACGTACAGACTGTAGTTATTTTGCGCTTGCACCTGAGTACTAAACCCAGCCAGACAGCAAGCCGCAATCGAAAGAACTTTTTTCATATCCGTCATCCTGGAAAACTGTTAATCATTCAGGCCCCGTATTCCAGCCTCAGGCGCATGCACCAGCATGCACCAGATAGGTAGCTGATTACGCCAGCACAATTGCGGAAAGACCAACTTTAATCCAGATAAGCTTATGCAAGCAATCATTTTTAACATTTTCGTTTTGATAAAATGCTTTTTTGCAACCTGTTAAACTGGAAAGTAATTGCCAAATTAGTCATGCATCAAGTCAGAAAATTTCATGATCAGTTTGCCTATAAATCTGCTATTGTTGCCTCAGTAGCTGCTTAAAGCGGCACTCGTTCAAATAGCGGAGTGAATATGAGACAGTTTTCCCACTATGCCTGTACTTTGGGTGCAGCTCTAAGCCTGTTAATCAGCGGCCTGGGCCCGGCCAGCGTCATGGCGCAAACATCAGCCCCTGCCAAAGCGCAGACAACACAAAAATCCAAAGTGGTTTTTCAGGTCAGTGATGGTGAAAGCCGCAAGTGGGAACTGGCATTGAATAACGTGAAGAATGTCATCAAAGACCTGGGCAAAGATAATGTTGAGGTAGAAATCGTCGCCTATGGTCCCGGCATAGACATGTTCAAGTTTGAGACACCCGTTGCCAGCCGCATTGATGAAGTCATGAAGCTCGGTGCCCATGTCGTGATCTGCGAGAACACCATGCGCGCACAAAAAATCAGCAAGTCAGACATGCTCGACAATCTCGATTATGTTGAAGCAGGCGTGTCGCAACTGATCAAGCGGCAGCAGCAGGGCTATGCTTACATCAGGCCGTGATGTGCAACAGGGCGGTAGCTAAGCTATAATTTGCACCTGGCATCATTGGGCTAAGCAGCCCATTCAAGCGAATCCACACGGATTCCATCAGGAGGAACGACCTTCCCCAGTTTGGGAATGAATGTCCGGGACGGCCCGGCTCTTTGAAAGGAGAGCCGTCATGGCTTGGATATTATTGATACTGGCGGGGTTGTTTGAAGTAGTCTGGGCTTTCGCCATGAAGCAGTCTGAAGGTTTCACGAAAGTTGTCCCCTCTATAGTCACCATCGCAGGCATGATAGTCAGCTTTGTCTTGCTGGCCTTATCCATGCGCACTCTGCCTTTAGGCACAGCCTATACCATGTGGACAGGCATAGGTGCCGTCGGTGCCTTTATTCTGGGCATCGTCTTCTTTGGTGAGCAACTGAATTTCATGCGTATCTGTGCATTGCTGCTCATCATCTGTGGCCTGGTCTTCATGAAAATGTCTTCATCGCACTAGTGGACTGTAACAGTGGAATCGAGAGTGAAAGACATGCGCCCGGCGCATCAGGGCAAGACGCAAAACACAGCGATAGCGGGGCTATCGCGAGTATTTGCAACGCAGCCATGATCGTCGCGCGCATGGCAGGCACTCCGATTTTCACTGTTACAGTTCACTAGATCACTTTTATATGGAAAAGCCCTTGATCTGGCTTGGTATGCCAAGGGCTTTGAAGACTATATGCTCAAGCCAGCTTCAAGGCTTCTAGCGTGCTTTGCGTCGCTTTACAATCAAAATCAATGATCTGGTAATCCGCGACATCTGCCTGTACATAAGAATCTTCCGCCAGTATTTGCAAGAGCCTTTCCTTGCTGATGCTCTGTACGGCGATGATGCCGCCGAGGCCACTTTTTTTGGGGCCAGCGAACAGGAATATACCTTCCTTCAGGTAGCGGCTTACCCATTCGCCATGGGCTTTGATTTGCGGTTCTACTTCAACAGGGTTTTTACTATAGCTGGCAATGAGTATGAGCATGGTGTTTTCCTGAGTTTTTCTTGAATGTAAAGTGAGGGGCAAAAACTTGAATAGCTGCTGATGGCTGTTCAATGTTTTTACTTCTGTTCCAAACCAGCCGGACAGCTGATGCCAGTATATTTAGTGGCAATACTTTGATAAAGTAGCAACAGGTTTGTAGATAGCTAAGCGCTGGTGTTGAATCCGGCAGGTGCTTCGATTAGGCCGTGAGTACTCTTTAATTCGATAGTCCACATTCATTCGAAAGTTCACATCATGATGTTGAGCCTGATCAGGAAAATTTCTTCCCTTCTTTTATTGCTTTGTTTTGTACTGCCTCTTTCCAAATGCGAATCAAAAATGCAGCCGCAAAAGGAAGCACAATCGCAAACTGCAAATGACCAGGTTAAGCAAAACGAGGCGGCGAAAAATGTGGCGAAAGAAGCAGTGAAAGATGATTTGCTTTATGGCTATGTCTTATTGATGAACGGTTGGGAGGACCTGCGCAAAAACAAAACGCTGGCAAGCAGTGTGACCTTGCTCGCAGTATTAAGCATATTTTTCCTGCCCTGCGTGCTGCTGGTTTTGAAGGAGAAACCGCAAGTCCTCATTACCTTGCTGGCCAGTATGCTTGCCGGCCCTGCCTTGTTCTTTTGGGTGCTGGTATGCGGAACACCTCAAGTCGGCGGCGTGCTGGCGATTATCTGCTGGATCAGTTTATTCTTAGTCAGCCTGATCTATTGCTGGCGCTGGGCTTTGCATTGGTGGCGGCAAAGAAAAGTACAGGGATGAATAATCCCGTTGAACCAGAGTTTGGAAAGAATGCACTGTGATCAAAAGTGTAAGCACTGGTGACAAAGTTAAATGACAGACACTGTGAGCGATATTTTTTCATCGTGAATTGCTTACAAACATTTAGCCGCATGTTGTCCTTGAAACTTAGAATGCAAAACTCTTCAAGACATTCCAGGTTTTAATCTCACAAGGACATAAGGACATAAGCATGAAAATTTCCAGACTCGCCGCCATCTCCAGCATCGCCATGCTTTTGCCACTGACTGCATTTGCAGGCAAGGCAGAACGCGATTTCATGAGCAATGAAGTTGAGCCTGCAGTCAAGGCCGCCACCAGCAGCTTGAAAACATCCTGCGGTTGCGACGTCAAATTCGACATCAAGGCCGACAGTTTTCAAAGCACTGACGACATGTTCAAGATCAAGTATTTTGCCGCTACCATCAAGGACAATGTCGCTTCCTATTGCGCTGATGCCGCGACAAAAAAAGCCATGTGCAAGATGAAGTCGATAGAATTCAGCAAGGCTGCGACGACTTATCTCAAGTTTGCTGGCAGTAAAGTCTCGGCAACGACTGATGGCACTTCCCAGCCTTCATGGGAAATGCTGACCAGGGAAGTAGATAAATAAAAACGACAGGGGCATGTGCAGGTAAGGGCCGCGACCGAACAGGATCGCTTTATCAGCACACAGATCTGCGCTAAACTGCTTTGCTTTAAACAAGCTTGCGCGCAACCTGTATGAGCGAACAACAACCTGATAGTGACGATGTAATTAATCTTGCCAGCGAGTCTGTGCCTGGTATCCAAGGTAACGCAAAGGGGCTGGAGGACTCAGCGCCAGTAGTGTTGATGTTCATACTCGCACATCTCGTGCTGACAGGGATTAACTTGCCCTATTATTTCGAGCTGTTGCGCACAGGTGTTGTGGCGATGACGACGGTAGTGCTGACCTTGCTGGGCTGGATATTCCTGTATCTGGGCGGTATACAGAATGCCAGAAAATCAAAAAGCAGTGGCACTTTATGGATGAGCGCTACTGTCTTTCTCGCACTGTCTTTACCAGGCTGGCGCATGATATACATTCCAGGTGGCCTGGTTCTGTTTGGCTGTTTGATGGCATTGGCTGGCTGGTGGTCAGTGCGGCAGTCAAAAAAATCAGACTAGCTGACTGACAAGTCAGACATATTTCAGGCATATTTATCCGGCTGATGGCCGGTTATGCAAAAACAGGGATAGCCCAAATGGGCTATCCCTGTTTTTTATTGCCTGCATTTTCTGCTGTATTAAAAATTTCCTGCACATTTCCTGATTATGTACTATCATAAGTTACATGAGAAAAGACAGCAAACTTTCCTCCATCCTCCACGTGCTATTGCACATGGCGCATGGACAACGGGCCATGACTTCTGAAGAACTGGCACAATACCTGACCACCAATCCTGTGTTGGTCAGGCGCGTGCTGGCGGGCTTGCGCAGCCGTGGTTATGTGAGTTCAGACAAGGGCCATGGTGGCGGCTGGGTGATTTCTTGCGACTTGCAAACAGTGACCTTGCGTGACATCTATGATGCCCTCGGCGCACCTACCGTCTTTGCCATGGGTAACCGCAATGACAATCCTGAATGCCTGGTAGAGCAAGTCGTCAACGAAGCACTCGCAACTGCCTTTGATGAAGCAGAGGCCTTGCTCATCGCCCGTCTGGGTGACTTGACACTGGCTGACCTGGCGAAAGAATTCAGCCGCAAATTTAATGCACACAGCAAGAACAAGGGAAAAAGCCATGACCACCATGACAACCATCACTAAGGGCATGATGTTTGATGTCATCATCATCGGTGGCAGCTATGCCGGGCTTTCTGCCGCCATGCAACTCGCCCGCGCCAGGCGACAAGTGCTGGTGATAGATGGTGGCCAGCGCCGCAACCGCTTTGTTGAATACTCACACGGTTTTCTTGGGCAAGATGGCAAAAAAGCCAGCGTCATCGCCAGTGAGGGCAAGGCACAGTTGATGGCCTATAAAACCGTCACCTGGGTAGAGGGGCAGGCAACATCGGCAGCTCGCCAGGAAGATGGTTTTATCGTAACCGTTGAGGGACAGGGCAATTACCAGGCACGCAGGCTGATACTCGCCACCGGCGTCACAGATGATTTGCCAGCGATAGAAGGTCTGGCAGAACGCTGGGGCCGCAGCATCTTCCACTGCCCATATTGTCACGGCTATGAAATTGATAATGGCCGCATTGGCGTACTGGCTACCAGCCCTCTGTCGTATCACCATGCGATGATGCTGCCAGACTGGGGTCAAGTAACGCTGTTCACCAATCAATGCTTTGAGCCAGATGCTGAGCAATTGGTGGCCTTGCAAAAACGTGGCGTCACAATAGAAGCCGCGCCTGTCAGCAAGATCAGCGGCCTTGCTACAGTAGAACTGCAAGACGGCAGGCAACATGAAATGGATGGCCTGTTCACCATGGGCACGATCCGCATCAACAGTCCTTTCGCTGCACAACTGGCTTGTGAAATGACAGAAGGCCCCATGGGTACCGTTATCCGCACTAACGAAATCAAAGCCACCAGCGTGCCCGGCGTATTCGCCTGCGGTGACGCCGCACGCATGGCAGGTAATGTTGCAATGGCCGTGGCTGACGGCGCAATGGCAGGAGTGGCAGCTCACCAGTCCATGATCTTTGAGGCCAAGGCAGCATGATGTTTAGGTGGAGGGAGGGCGGCGCGTAGTCTGGTCATGTTCATGACATAAATCTGGAATAAATTTCTGTCTGCTGTTTTGACAGAAATTTCCTCCACCTGACCTGATCATTGATGCCATGAACCCATCTGAAAACCGTCGCCACCAACGCGTGCAATTCTTCTTAGTTCCTCTGGGCACCCACGAGATACGCCCGGTCTGGGTATTCAATTCCCCCGAGCATGCCGATGCACTGCCAGCCCTGCTGGTCAACCTCAGCACGGGTGGCCTGCAGGTGCTGACCGAACTCGAATCCGAAATGCCATCCGGCCACTACCAGCTCAGCTTTTTACCAGATGAAGCGCAACCCGAGATGACACTGGGCGATTGCGAGATACAATTGCTGTGGACAGAACGCGAAGCAGGCATGCATACCAGATCCGGCTTTGCCTTTAACGGGCAGATACCAGCAGACTTGCAGGATTTGCTCACGCATGAAGATGCCACTAAGCTGTTTTTGCGGTGTGTGATTATGCCGGTGAGTGAGGTCGTGAACAGGGATATGGAAACGGCCTGATTTCAGTAGTTATCCATCGGGCTGTCAGTCCGGTGGGTAGCTGCAAAAATCAAGCAACTTCATCTTTCAAAATCTTTTCCCGCTTTTTCTTCGTCAAGCCCGACAAAGCCTTTTGATAAGAATACTTGAGCAATTCCCGCAAATACTCTTCCGGAAATTGCTCGACAGCGACGATGGTCACCCAATGAAAGCGTCCCATATAGCGTGCCGGTTTTACGCCCGGCATATCAGTCAATTCGAGAAAGCGCGCAGGTGTGACCCGTATGCTGAAACGCCAGCGCTCAGGTTCGCTGGTCTTGAAGTAGGCAAAGGATTTTTCTCCTACGCTATACACCAGTATATTACTGGGCGTATCGTGTAGTCTTTCACGGGCACCAGCATAACTGGCACATAGTTTTTTGAGAGCAGCTAGTTTCATTGCAGGCTTAAGGTCAATAGCAAAATGGAATACGTAAGTATTTCAGTGTATTGCAATTCCGATAATTTTGCTTGAACAGTAAGAGGCAAGCCAGGCTTGCCCCTCAGTACCAAGCACGAGGGCCTTAATTGCGTAGCCCACGATATTCCAGCACACTGAAAGCCAGTACCACCAGTGCCTGTACGCTGACAAAAACAAATCCCAATATACTGGGTTCAAACCAGACTTCCATCGTCAATATGCTGGCGATGACCCAGCCTAGATTGCCGAGTATGACGATCCATACCAGTGGTGCAGGCGGCTTTGTTTCGCCACCAGCACGACTGGTAAAACCCACCAGCGCAGCAACAGGGAACAGGCTGGCACCTGCCATGAACAAAAAATCCTTGGGCAAGCCCAGCAAGCCAGACAAAAGGCCAGACGCGGCAACCAGCAGCAAGCCCATGGCAAGACCGGTCAACGCATCCAGTGCGAGAATGGTGCGCAGGGACAGGGCAGGGGCATGCAATTTGACTGCGGCAGATGTATTAGAAGCTGTGGACATGATGTATCTCCAAAAACAGTTGAGGGGATTGCAGTTTCGCTCTACATTTGCAGCGAGTCGATTACCTGACAGGTAATGGCGCTCATGCAACAGGGCAGGGATAATGCATCAGGTATCCATATTTCTTAAGGGAAGCGCAATGGCTCATCTCACATTGGCGACAGCGGAACAGGCAGAGGCACCAGTCGGTACCCTGATACGTGAATGGCGCACGCAACGCAAAATAAGCCAGATGGAACTGGCGCTGGACATCGATATTTCGCCACGTCACCTGAGCTTTGTAGAAACGGGACGCTCCCGCCCCAGCGCAGAACTCTTGATGAGCATCGCCAGCCAGCTCGATGTGCCCCTGCGTGCCCGCAATACCTGGCTGTTGGCGGCAGGCTATGCACCGCGCTATAGCGAACAGGGGCTAGATACGGCCCGCATGGCCCAAGCCAAAGCCGCTGTGCAGCGCCTGCTCGATACCCATGACCCTTACCCCGGTGTCGCGCTGGACAGGCACTGGAATGTGGTCTTGCATAACAGTGCGGCTGCCAAACTCATGAGCCTGTTGCCACCAGAATTGCTGACACCAGAAATCAATATCTTCAGGGCCAGTCTGCATCCGCAAGGCTTTGCGGCTTTTACCAAAAACTTTGCAGAATGGGGTAGCTATCTTTTGCAAGTCCTGCAAAGGCTGATGCTGAGTGCCCGTGATGAAGCCATCATCGCCCTGGTAGAAGAAGTGCATGCCTATCCCAATGTCATCACCCTCAAACAGCAAACACCCGTCACACAAGCGACAGAACCCTCTTTGCTGATACCCTGCATCATGGAGTTGCATGGTCATGAACTTTCGCTGTTCACGACCCTGACTACTTTTGGCAGCCCGCGCGACATCACCCTGCATGAGCTGTGCGTGGAATTGTTTTATCCGGCAGATACACCAACTGAAGTTTTTTTGAAGGCTATGGCGGGGTGACCGTGGTGATTATGCACAATCGATAAATCTTGGTAAGATGCCTGTTCACTTTCCACCCAAGGACAAGCATCATGTACAAACTGCATAGCCTCTGCCAGTCAGGTAACTCTTTCAAGGTCGCTTTTTTATTGCGCGCACTGAACCAGCCTTTCGAGAACGCTTTTGTCGATATGTTCACTGGCATGACGCGTGATAATGACTGGCGCGAACAAGCCAACCAGATGGGGGAAGTGCCTATTCTCGAAGATGGCGATCGCAGGCTGACACAATCAGGCGTTATTCTTACCTACCTCGCCAACAAGCATGGCGCTTTTGGTGGCAAGAATGAAGATGAAAAACTCGAAGTCTTGCGCTGGCTTTTATTTGATAACCACAAATTCACCAGCTATTTTGCCAGCTACCGCTTCAATAAATCCTTTGGCCCTGCGGCACCTGATCCTGCCGTGCAAGCCTGGTTGCTGGGCCGCATAGACAATGCCTTCACTATCGTCAACAAGCATCTGGCAGACCGTGAATACCTGGTCGGTGATGCACCGACGATTGCCGATTTTTCCCTGAGTGCCTACCTGTTTTATCCTGAAGAAGAGAGTGGCTACAAACTCACAGACCGCTACCCGCACATCGTCGCCTGGCTCGATCGCCTGCGTGCCTTACCGGGCTGGGCCCATCCTTATGAAGTCTTGCCAGGTGAGCGGATTACACCTAAGTGGTGACTAAGTTTTGGTAAAGACTATATCGGAAACAGCGTGGAAGCAGCATGACAGTCAAAGTAAAGCACAGCATCAATATTGCAGAATTGCGCAGTATCATTAATTCCATATTGTCGCATGTGGAAGATGATCTGCAGTTGAAAGAGGTTGAGCTGACCGAAGACTACTACTGGGCCATGCCGGACGATTCTTTATACGCCATACTTGAGGATGCTAAGGAACCGAATATAGGCAGCCTGTGTGAAGATCTGGAATTTAGCAAACACATACTAAATGACAAGACACATGCATTTCCATTGATGCTGACTCATGTCGCGCCTTTGCTGCAATATCTGGCATTGAATATAAAAAAAGTTTAGGGCTAGTCTGTAATGTTAAACAAGACCTTCGCTTTTATGGCTTTATGTGTGGCCGGTTTGTTTCTCAATTTTTTATTGTTGGGTGACGCTCGTGCAGATTCTCCTTTGCAGCCACCGCATAAAATCACACGCACCAGCCAGAATCAACAATATCAGATCATTTCTGATCCGCGCCTTGGTACGCAAGTTCTGGATAAGAATAACAAGTTGCTCTGGAAAATGTCTGGCTGGTTTCGTGCGCCCTCTATCAGCAATGATGGCGAATATTGTGTGACTGAGTATGATGGCCTGAACCTGATTCCCCAGGATTATAGTCACGACATGGTCATGCTGACCTTCTGGAAACATGGCAAGGTATTGCGCAAGGTGAGATTGAAGGAGATTATTCCCGACAAGCGCATCCTGAAAGAAACTGTTTCGCATTATTACTGGGGTTATGGAGTGGGCATAGATGGGCATGGAAAATTCATAGTTCAAACTGCTGACGAAAAACGCCTGTTTTTTGATGTACGCACAGGCAGGCTTGTGACACCCTGAGTGGCTACCGCTCAATGTGGTAGCGACAGAGCGGGACGGCATTGTTGATGACAGGGAAATCTGTTACTTGAATAACTGCTAATTTGCATGCTAAATTAGCAGCGTGGCCGGATAATCAAGCGAGCTTTTTCATGGAGACAATATGAACCCCAAAGTCGATGCCTATCTCAGTAAAGCCAAGACCTGGAAAGAAGAAATCGGGCAATTGCGCAGCATAGTCCTGGAATGTCCGCTGACTGAAGAATTCAAGTGGGGCAACCCCTGCTATACGCATGAGGATACAAATATCGTCCTCATTCACGTCTTCAAGGAATATGCCGCCCTGCTGTTTTTCAAGGGAGCACTGCTAAAAGACAGCAAGGGTTTGCTGGTGCAGCAGACCGAGAATACCCAGGCGGCGAGGCAACTCCGTTTCACCAGCGTTGAAGAAATCAGCAAGAAAAAAACTGCAATCAAAGCTTACATCAAGGATGCGATTGCAGTAGAAAAAGCCGGGCTGAAGGTAGAATTCAAAAAGACCACGGAATTCAATATGCCTGAAGAATTCCAGATCAAGCTTGACGGCATGCCCGCTTTGAAAAAAGCGTTTGAATCATTGACCCCTGGGCGACAAAGAGCATACCTGCTGCATTTCTCAGCCGCCAAGCAATCCAAGACCCGCGAATCAAGAGTGGAAAAAGCGATTCCGCAGATCCTGGATGGCAAGGGGCTGGATGATGAATGAACCCTTTTCAGCTGTCAGCGCACGCTCAACTTAGCAGATCGCTGGCAGCCAGATTTCCTGTGATGGCTGCGGGTTTCAGGGCAAAGATGGCACTGCCTTCGGGCAGGGGCAGGTTACCTTCATACAGGGCTGCAAAAATGCCATGCTCAAAGCGCAATGCATCTGCTGGTAAGTACTGACCAGAATCACGTCGCAAGCGCGCCAGAAATGCCGCATTGGTTTCATTCTCTGCACGAATAAAACGCTGCAAGTCCTTGCCGCGTACCAGCACTTCCTGGCCACGCGCGGCAGCATGCAGAAGGCATAGCTCATACATGGATGGACGCGTGCCGCTGGCAAAGTAGGTGATCAATTCGGGGCAAATGGTGGTGATGGCATTGTTTGAGCTGGCGACATTATTCATGGCGAACATGCCTGTGGAATACATGTCCAGCCAGTGCAGGCGCGCCTCTTGCAGGTCGATGACCATGGGCAGGAAGATACCGTTTCCACCTTGCAGATTGAACCTGAGCTCGACCGTGCGCGGGTCAAAATGATGTCCTTGAACATCGTCCCTGAACATGATGCCAGCATAGGCACGTTCCAGGTCTTCAAAGGCCATACCTGAATAATTATTCAGGACCACCACTGCATAGCGTATGCCTTGCAGTTGAGCAGCTTCAAGATCGATATCGACAAATTCACTGGCTCCATCAGGGAAGGGGGCACTGGTGATATCGCCAGAACTGCGGGCGATATGCTGACCATTTTTGCCATGCAACTGCAATTGGTAATAAGAGCAAACTCCCTGATACTGCCAGTCAGTGTCATAAAAACCGACTGACA
This sequence comes from Undibacterium sp. Tian12W, assembly GCF_049339405.1. NCBI lineage: Bacteria > Pseudomonadati > Pseudomonadota > Betaproteobacteria > Burkholderiales > Oxalobacteraceae > Undibacterium > Undibacterium sp. Tian12W. Next base: position 247,232 of record NZ_JBMPPK010000009.1, on the reverse strand, counting down.
AATCCAGGTCAGTGCGGCTGGCATTGCTCTCAGGCTGGCACCAGTGTAAAAACAGGCGTGCTGTTTTTTCTGGTGTCACAGCAATGCTGGAGCCACGTGGCAGGCTGATCGCAGATTTGCTCGCAGTTCTCTCATTGAACGGCACGATGATGTCTTGTAATGCCCGGTCTATGATGAATTGATCATAGTGAGGTTTTTCAGCAAAGCGCTGCATGAGTTGTTCTTCCAGCGCGGCGACTATTTCTGCTATGGTATTTGCGTCCAGGTTTGCTCTGGTCTCAGGTGCAAACACAGCTTTGGCGACCTGGCCCTTGGGCCAATATATCCTGGTTTTGACAGCCTGCGTCCTTACTGGCAGGTGAGCCAGTAAGGTGAGCAATACAGGCGTGGCAAATTGTGGCAGTGCTTTCTGAAAAGCAGACTTGACCTGGGCAAGTGCCGTTTCATCGGTACCCGCAGTTCGCAATAATAAATCCAGGCGGCGCGCCAGTTCCCCCGGCCTTTGCGCCAGCAAGCCAGCCATGGCAACTGCATCGCCCAGGCGCAGGCTGGCTTCAAGCTTGCCATAATAAGTCTGGAAATCGGGTGCGGGTGTACCATCAGCAGATTTTTTGCGGATGATGGTAAACGCGGCTGCTACCTGAGGGTAACGGTTTTTGTATTCATGAGGATGCAGGAATTCGCCCATCCACACCCAATACGACCTGTGCCTGAGCATGTCTTCAGTCAGCAAATCAGGACGCAGGCTTTCCATGAAGCCTAGAAGCGACTTGCGTAGTGGGCGGCTCAGTTTGGCAACTTTAAAGCGTTTGACCAGCCGGGTGACTTGCGTATGGGTGTGGCGTTTGGCCCAGGCGAGCCAGTGGCTGGATTCAAACCATGGCCGGTATTTTTTGACGCCACGCATTTCTGCTATAGCGAGTTGCCGGTAAACAGTCTGGCCCTGTAAGGCGGGGTCAGCGCCGGAATAGGCTGCGATCAGGCGCAGCACATCGGTGGCAGTGCTGATATATGATTTTGCTGCATCCATGACCAGGGCAGGTTCACATTGCGTCAACAAGTTGCCAAACAAAAGGGCAATGTTTTCACGCACGGGTATGACTTCCGGCAACCATGGTATGACTGCCATTCCATACTCTTGCACGATGGCTGTGAAGTCGTCCTTGTCCACGGGGGACATGGCTTGCTTGCGCTCGCACAGGCTGTGCAAGAATTCTTTTGCTGCGGCATCTACATCCTGGCCCAGATCCAGCAGCTTGAAAATAATATTTTCTTTTGGCTGCTGGCGTGCTAGGGCTGGCTTGAAGAATGCTGATGACTCTGTTTGCTGGCCGCATATTGGGCAGGCAGAATAATTACTACCGTCATAGCAATGATCGCAGACCACATGCTCACAAGGCGCCAATACATGTGTGCTGCCAGTTTGTGAACAGAACAGACAGGGCTGATCAGGTAGTTGCAGGAAGTGACTGAGCACATGTTGACGCCACAGTGCCTGCGTATCTGTGGGAACATCTTCAGGGAAACGGCGAAATTGCGGCATCAACTGCTGATTGCCGCCGACTTTTTCCAGTAAAACTTTCCATACATGTTTTTGGATTTGCGTCAGTGTATTGGCACTCTGGCCTTGCAAGGCCAGACGCAGGCGGGTGGAGATGGCATAACCCAGTTTCGCCAGATTGATTTCAAAAGCTTGCAGATGGGACTCTGGCAGCAGGCTGGCGCCTGTGCCTGCGTCTACAAAAACCAGATGTTTTCTTCTGAGCAGTAAAGCTTGTGTCGCAGAAAATGGCAAAGTCATGCACGCTTCCAACAAAAAACGGAAGAGGGCCCGAGCCAACTTCCGCTGATGATCAAAGTATCCCTGATATAAAATCAGGTGAAGAAATAAGTTGCGAAGGAAATCGACCGGGCTGTTTCAGGTTGTAGAAGGAAGCCCAGTCTGAGCCTTCGCAATACAGATGCTAGCGCAAATACTGTCAGAAGATCAAGGATTTTGGAAAAGTATAAGTGTGAAAGCGATGCGCTAAAACCCCGGCTCTTCATACCGCATTTCACGCGATACGATGAGGCCGATGTCATCACTCAGTAAGTCTGTTGCCAGGGTAAGGGTGTTTGCTGGGGTGCTGTTCTTCATGGTAATTCGGCGCACGGGTTTGCATGGTGAGGTCGTTGCCCAGCACCGTGGTCGTTATCAGTGCTGCCTTGTCGCTACCCCAGCAAGCGAGGGCAGAATTGCGGTTGCCGTGCAGGTCTATGATGATGCGCCTCGCCTGTTCTTCTGACAGTTGCCCTTCGGGTGGCGCTGGCCTGGTCTTGGGCGGCAGGACGATGGCATCACCCGGTGCCACCCACAAGTCTGCGAACGAGATTTCTTGCACATAGGGGCGCCACCGTGCCACGCTGATGACCAGCGGCAAGTCATCCTGCGAAAAGAAAATGTGAGGAAAGTCATGGAACTCGAGGTCAGTGGGATTATGAGTCAGCAACTCGCGCCGCCTGCGGCCACCTATGTAGGGAGACTGGTGACCGGCCCATTTGCCATAAGTGTATTGGGCCATGATCATGCCCTCGTATTCAAAGCGCAGGCATTCACCGCTTTTGAGCAGCGTCATGCCAAAGGCCTGCACGCTTTCTCTGGTGGCGGTGATGGCTTCGTAATGGACTTCGGCCACCTTGAAATTGAACTCGGTAATCTGATAAGGGTGGTCATCATTCGGTATGGTCTTGGGCTGGTGGCTGATGCCCTTGTATTTTGTGCCCAGCTCAAGATCGGGATTATCTCTGGCGATGCTGATCTCGGTGCCAAAAGCCTGGCGCAATTGCCTGCAGTGACCGCGCTCGTTATACAGATAGGGATATATGCCAGGCAGCAAGTCTATGTAGGGCCCATCTTCTATGAAGATGGGGGCATCAAAGTTTTCATTACTCAAGGTAGCACTCCCGGTCGCATGAATGATGGCCGTTGGCAGGTTTTGCTGCCAGCGGCATTGCAGATCCATGCTAACTGGTAATCGCTGTTTTGTGCTATTTTTTTGATAAGTCCTGCCTACCCGACGCGCAGCGTAACCCTACCCAATGCACGGCATAAACCTGTCTAGCGCACAGCGTAAACCTGCCCGGTTTGCGCGCCTTCCACGCTCCTTGCATAAGCCAGCCCCACACGTTTTGCTGATACTGCTTCAAAGCCAGGGAAAAAACTGCCCAGTGCGGCGACCGAGGCTTCCAGCAAGCCGGGGCTGACAACATTGATGCGCAAGCCGCGTGGTAATTCTATCGCTGCGCCACGCACAAAACCTTCGATGGCACCATTGACCATGGCGGCGCTCGCGCCAGCACGTATTTGTATGTCGCCGACGAAACCGCTAGTCAGCGTGATAGAACCGCCATCGTGCAGATAGTCCTGGGCAATGCGCGCAACATTCACCTGGCCCATGAGCTTATTGTTGAGGCCTATATGGTAATGCTGCTCTTCGATTTCACCCAGAGGGGCAAAATGCACATGGCCTGCCGCAACCACCACGCCATCGACTTTGCCAGTGCGGGCAAACAATGCCTGTATCTGTTCGCTGTTGCTGATGTCCAGTTGTATGTCACCGCTACTCTTGCCAACGCGGATAAGTTCATGACGGGCACCTAGTTCATTGCTGATGGCGCTGCCTACTGTGCCGTTGGCACCGATGATGATGAGTTTCATGGTTTTCCTTAGTGGGACTTACGCAAAACCGCCCCAGCTGCGTTGCAGCTCCTAGCCGTACTAAAGTACTGTCTTCGTCGCTGAAGCCTTGCTGGGACAATTTTGCGTAAGTCCTGTTGCATGGTTGAGTTATTTGAAAGGGTATTCTCCCTGGAATTAAGTATGCTCTGATTTTTAATGTGGATAAACGTCTAAGAAAAGCATATATTGCAAACTCATGGTTAGTAATTGAGGCGGGTAATGGATAAATTGCGCAGCATGGAAGTATTCGTCGCCGTTGTTGATGCAGGCAGTTTTACGGCTGCTGCTGTGCAGTGCGAAATCTCGCCTGTCATGGTCGGCAAGCACATACAGTTTCTGGAAGAACTGCTCGCTGCGCGCCTGCTGACACGCACCACGCGCCGCCAGAGCCTGACCGAACTGGGTTTGCAATATGCGGAGCAATGCCGGGCCATACTGGCGCAGATCAGCGAGGCAGAGTCCGGTGCCGCCAGGATGCGCGGCGGTGCCCGTGGCGTGTTGAAGATTACCTCCCCCGTGACCTTTGGCAGTGAATTGCTGGCCCCGGCCATGGTTGATTACCTCGCACAGTATCCAGAGATGCGTGCCGACCTGCACATGAATGACAGACTGGTGGATGTGGTAGAAGATGGCTATGACGCCGCCATACGCATAGGCAGGCTGGAAGACTCCACCCTGATTGCCCGCCCGTTGCGGCCTTACCTTATGATGATCTGCGCCGCGCCTGCCTACCTGCAACGCAAGGGCACACCTTTGACTCCTGCCGATCTGACAGCGCATGAGTGCCTGGATTTTTTACACTGGAACAAGCATGTGCGCTGGCGCCTGAGCGAAGACGTCACCGACATCCCCGTCAGCCGCCTGCGTTCGAACAATGGCCAGGCCTTGAAGAGTGCTGCCGTAGCTGGCTTTGGTATCGTCATGCAGTCTGAACTGCTGCTCGCGAGTGAGGTTGCCGCAGGCAGACTGGTGCCGCTGCTGCAAGACTATTTGCCTGCGTCACGCCCCATGCATTTGCTGTATCCGCGCGACAGGCAGCCCACGCCCAAGCTTTCTACGTTTATAGAATTTATGGTGGGCAGGTTTGGCTTACCAGCAAAGGCACATGCGGCCTCATCATAAAGCTGCATTTTCTTTTGCAAGCTGATTTTTTTGTCGCACAGCAATCAGCAGACTGACCAGTAATCCTGCGATAAACCCAAACAAATGCCCGGCCTTGATAGCTGCTATCGCATGCACATCCAGCGCCACTTGTATGGCGACTACCAGGCCAGCAAACCAGGTTACTTTGCTGCGTGGCTGCAAGACCAGCATGCCCGCACACAAGGCCATCAGCGCCTGTGAGGCACCGTCGGTGACGAGTGCTGGGTAGTACCAGACACTGGCGATCTGTCCGGTTGTTCCGCCGATGAGGTAAAGCGCCAGCAGGACCAGCCAGCCCCTTGCCTTTTCCAGGTTGCTGGCAATGATGAGTATGGACAAGGCATTGAACAGCATGTGCAGGAAATGCACATGCAGGAATTGCGAGACCAGCAGACGCCACCATTCATGGCTTTCCCACAGTGCGCCTGTTGCTGCCCCCAGTTCGGGCAGGCGCAAGGATTTATTGGATGCAACAAGAGAATGGCCGAAATACAGGGCAGAACAAGTCCAGCCCGCCAATATCAGGACAAAGAGAAGAATTGCCGCTGGCGATATGGGTAAAAGTTTTTTCAGGTTCATCTTGCTGATTTTGCATGTTTATGCTAGAGCAAGAATTTATCACAAATGCAGTTTGCCTGACCCAAAGCATCGATATTTTGTGCATTGCATCAAAGAAAGTATTTGCTTATTACATTTTCTTATTTAATTATATGCGCAAATAGTATAATTTGAGCTTGATCAAAAACAGATCGTGAAAACTGTGCTTGGAGCATAAACTACTCGGCTAATGATTGGTGGTAGCTTAAAGGTGCAGTTTGAACCAGTATCTCATTGGAAAGTTTCAGTCTCATGTCTATCCAGTTAAAAAAAACCGGTCTTTTGCGTCGTGCGCCTGAGAATTTTTTGGATGCCCCTTTGCGCCAAGCGATTACAGAGCAAGGTTTGAATGATGAGCGGCGTGGTTTCTTGCGCAAGAGCTTTGCTGCCGCCACAGCAGCACTAGCATCTGGCGCTGTGCTTGCCAAACCCTCAGCACCGGTGGAAGGCGATGGCGACCCGCTGATATTGAATCTGCAAGATCATGCCAAAAGCCTGGGCAACCCGGTTGTCATGCAAGGCTATGGCCAGCCATCCAAGTTTGAAAGTAACCTGCAACGCCGCCAGTCACCTGGTCTCACACGGGTGCCTCAGGCTTCGGTGTCATTCGCACCCCTGCAGGGCTTCTTTGGCATCATTACACCGAATGGCCTGCATTTTGAACGTCACCATCAGGGCTGGATAGATATAGACCCGGCACAGCATCGCTTCATGATCAACGGCCTAGTGCGCGAAGCCAAGGTGTATACCATGGACGACCTCATGCGCCTACCATCGGTCTCACGCATGCACTTCATAGAATGTGGCGCGAACAGCGCGACTGAATGGGGCAATGTCGCTGTGCCCACCGTGCAATACACCCATGGCATGCTGAGCTGCTGTGAATACACAGGTGTGCCCTTGTCCGTCCTGCTTGATGATTGCGGCATAGACCGCAAGAAAGCCAAATTTGTGCTGGCCGAAGGTGGTGATGGCTCGGCCATGACGCGCACCATCGACATCGCCCGCGCCATGGATGACGTCATCGTTGCCTATGCCATGAATGGCGAAATGCTGCGCCCTGAAAATGGCTATCCGCTGCGCCTGGTCGTACCCGGTGTGCAGGGCGTGTCCTGGGTGAAATGGCTGCGCCGAATTGAAGTCGGTGACCAGCCCTGGGCCACCAAGGACGAAGCCGTTCACTATATCGATCTGCAGCCCAGCGGCCTGCACAGGCAATATACCTCGGTGCAAGAATGCAAATCCGTCATCACAACGCCTTCTGGCGGGCAGATGCTGCTGGAAAAAGGTTTTCACAATATCACCGGTCTGGCCTGGTCTGGCCGTGGCAAGATCAAGCGCGTGGATGTGTCTGCCGACGGTGGCCGTAGCTGGCGCACCGCCAGGCTGGAAGGGCCAATACTCGGCAAATGCCTGACCCGCTTCAACATGGACTGGAACTGGGATGGCGGGCCAGCGATCTTGCAATCACGGGCGATCGATGAAACCGGCTATGTACAACCTAGGATCAACCAGTTGCGCGAAGTGCGCGGCACCAAATCGATTTATCATAATAATGCGATTCAATCGTGGAAAATCAATGAAGACGGTGAGGTCAGTAATGTACAAGTGGCCTGAATTACGCAAGTCTTTATCTATCCTTGTGCTGGCTGGTTTCAGTCTTGCCGCCAGTGCCGCAGACTATAGCAATATAGGCCGTGCTGCGACCCCCAAAGAAGTCGCAGCCTGGGACATCGATGTGCGCCCCGACTTCAGGGGTTTGCCAAAAGGGCGCGGCAGTGTCGATCAGGGACAGCAGATATGGGATGGCAAATGCGCCTCCTGCCATGGCACCTTTGGTGAATCGAACCAGGTTTTCACTCCCATCGTCGGTGGCACGACAAAAGACGATGTCAAGAATGGCCGCGTTGCCGCACTGACTGGCAATAGCCAGCCGCAACGCACCACCCTGATGAAGGTAGCGACGGTTTCCACGCTGTGGGATTACATCAACCGTGCCATGCCCTGGAATGCACCCAAGACTCTGACCACCGATGAAGTGTATGCAGTCACCGCTTATATCCTAAATCTTGGCGGGGTGGTTGCCGACGACTTTACCATGTCGGACGAGAACATCGCCGAAGTGCAAAAGCGCATGCCCAACCGCAATGGCATGATAGAGAAACATGGCCTGTGGCAAACCAGTGGCAAGCCAGATGTGAAGAACACTGCCTGCATGAAAGACTGCCTGAAAGAAGTCAAGATCACTTCTGAACTGCCAGCCTTTGCCCGCAGTGCGAACGGCAACCCGGTAGAGCAGAACCGCACTGTCGGTGCCGTGCGCGGCGTCGATCTGAACAAGGCTACCGTTGTCAAAGTCAGTGCTCCAGCCGCAGATGAAGGTTTGAAACTGGCCAAACAATATGCCTGCACGGCCTGCCATGGCGTCAAGGACAAAGTAGTCGGCCCCGGCTTTGCCCAGATCGCTGCAAAATATAAGGGTGACGCCAATGCGGAATCCAATCTGATCAAAAAAATCAAGGCGGGCGGCAGTGGTGCCTGGGGTGATATACCCATGCCACCACAGGGCCATATCAAGGATGCAGACATCAAGACCATGCTGGACTGGGTCATGCGTCAGTAAGATTTAGCAGACAGCCGGGATTTTTTCAGGAATGTCATATCGATGGAACGATTTCGCGTTAAGCTTATCAAACTTTTTTAGTTCGCAATATAGCGGCAGTTCGCTTACTCAGGAGACAGTAATGAAGCAGGCATTCAAGATCAACGATGACGGCCAGCAACGCCGTGATTTTTTACGCATATCCACAGTGTTTGGCCTGGCCTTTGCCGCAGGCTTGCTGAAACCGTCTGATGTGTTTGCTGCCGAATGGCAAGGCAAGGCCTTTGAAGCCAAGAGCCTGCAAGATGCGTATACTGCGCTGGGTGCTGGCAGCCCTGCCGTCAGTGCTGATGTCATCATTGGCGCACCGGACATTGCAGAAAATGGTGCCGTGGTTCAGGTTAACGTCAGCAGCAAGGCCGCCAATACAGAATACATTGCGATCTTGATTGAAAAAAATCCAAATGCCATGTCGGCAGCATTTACCATACCCGAAGGTACTGAACCCCAGGTAGGAACGCGTGTCAAGGTCGGCGAAACGTCGAATGTGCATGCCCTGGTGAAGGCTGATGGTAAATGGCTGGTGGCATCAAAAGAGATCAAGGTTACTCTGGGTGGTTGCGGCGGTTAATTTTTAGAATTTCAGGTCAGGTGCTACTGTGATGCATCGTAAGCCTGGAGAAGCAGATACAAGCGGGTTTCTCTGTGCACCTCTGTGTCTCCGTGCCTCTGTGGTGAGCTTTCAGGTCTTGACCTGTCTTAATCAAGTATCTATTTAAAATTAGCAAAAAAAGGAGACATCATGGGCGATCCTATGCGTATTCGGGCGGCAGTTGTAGGCGAAGCTGTCGAGGTAAAAGTATTGATACGTCACGATATGGAAACAGGTCAGCGCAAGGACCTTGAAGGCAAAGTCGTACCTGCCCATTTCATCAAGACACTGCAAGCAAAATGGAAAGACAAACTGGTGCTGGACGCGCAATTTGGCCCCTCTGTATCCAAAGACCCGTTTTTGTCCTTCAAGTTCAAAGGCGGTGTTAAAGGGGAAAAAGTATCGGTTACCTGGACAGACAACAAGGGTGATCAGCGTAGTGATGAAGCCGTCATCGCCTGAATAGGATAAAACTATGTCACATGCTGTCTTTAAACTTGCGCAAGTTGTGCCGCTAGCGGCCTGTGTCGCGTTGTGTGCAATGTCTGGTTCTGCGAAGGCACAAGCTGCTTCTCAAACTTCTGCAACTGAAGAAATTGCCAAATACCGCCAGATGCTGGCCGATGGCAACCCGGCAGAGTTATGGGAAATGCGCGGCCAGGAACTCTGGCAAAAAAAGCTTGGCCCCAATCAGACGTCGCTGGAGCAATGTGATCTGGGCAAGGGCCCAGGCGTGACCAAGGGCGCGTATGCAGAATTACCGCGCTATTTTAAAGACACCAACAAGGTCATGGACCTGGAACAGCGCCTCATGCACTGCCGCATGAACCTGCAAGGCCTGACACGTGAGCAAGCGGTGAAAACACCTTTTGGTTCTGCCGGTAACCCGTCTGATATCGAAGCACTGGTGTCTTTTTTGACGGCAGAATCACGCGGCATGAAACTAGCGATCAGCACCAAACATCCGGCAGAAAAACAGGCCTATGAAATCGGCAAGAAGATATTCTATTACCGCGCCGGTTCCCATGATTTTGCCTGCGCATCCTGCCACTCTGCAGATGGCCAGCGCATACGTCTGCAAGACTTGCCAAATCTGAACAACAAGGAAAACGCCCAGGCTGCCTACTCGACCTGGCCCGCTTACCGCGTTTCGCAAGGTGAAGTCAGGACCATGCAGCACAGGCTCAATGACTGCTTCCGCCAGCAACGTTTCCCCGTGCCTGATTATGCGTCAGACACCATCACTGCACTGACCATGTTCCTGGCAAAATCTGCCGATGGCGCGGTCATGAATGCACCTGCATTGAAACGCTAAGGGGATAGGCATGAAAAATTTACGCATAAATTCACGAATAAGCCATATCAGTATCTTGCTGTTAGCGATTTGTAGCACGGCACTGGTTTCTGCCGCTGAACCAGATTATGCCAAAGCTGCACTGGAAATGATGAAAGCTGATTTCAAAGCCAAAGGCCCTGCCACCATGGAACGCATGGTGCAACAAGATGAAGCCCAGGCCCTGTGCAGCGCCAATCCGCAAGGCTTGAAAGCCAAGCCAGCCAAGAAGCTCGAACAGGCACAACTCGCCACTGTAAAATATCCTGCGGATGGCCAGTATATGGGCGACTGGAAGAATGGCGAAAAAATCGCCCAGAATGGCCGTGGCATGCAGTCTTCGGACGCAGTCGGCTCAGTCAATGGCGGCAATTGCTATGCCTGCCACCAGATGAGCAAGACAGAAATCTCGTTCGGCAATATCGGCCCTTCGCTCTATCAATACGGCAAGCTGCGCGGTACCAGCCCGGAGATTGTGAAATATACCTGGGGTAAGCTGTATAACGCGCAAGCCTATAACGCGTGTTCCCGTATGCCGCGGTTTGGGCATAACGGGGTATTGACTGAGGCGCAGTTGAAGGATGTGATGGCGCTGTTGTTGGATGGTGAGTCGCCGGTGAATAAGTAGTGGCTCGGCTTTGTTGTTCTGACGCAGCTATCGTCGGAGCATGTGTAAGTTACTGTCTCTGACTTTAATTGCGTCGCTCCAGCGCAGGCTGGAGCCCAGTGGCGTTCTTTGCACAACCGTGTGCCTTGATTAAAACGATTGCCCTTCGCGGACACAAGCCGGGTCTCGGCCCGGCGGCCGAATTCCTTTCTTTGCTTCGCCAAAGAAAGGAATCAAAGAAAGGCGACCGCAGACTTGCCCTTCGGGTGCTTACGCTACGCTCCAGCACAATTTGTGCATCACAAAAAATGGGAAAGCTTCGAAACTCGCTGCGCTCAAACAACGAAGCTTTCTGATCCATTTTCTGTGACGCACAAATTGCTACGTCCGAAGCGGATTAAAGTCAAAAACAACGACAACTTCAGAATCAACAGCAACGTCAAAATCAACAGCAACGTCAAAATCAACGACAAAGCAACACCAAAATCAGAAAGCAAATCACCATGGGTCTGAATCGTCGGGATTTTTTACAAGTAATGGCCATCGCCGCCGCAGGTGGCATGCAGATAGATGCGCAGGCTGCCATCGCTAATCCTGTTGCAGATAAACTCTACGACCTGCCACGCTTTGGTAATGTCCACCTCATGCATTTCACCGATTGTCATGCGCAGTTGTTGCCGCTGTATTTTCGTGAGCCCAGTGTCAATCTGGGCATAGGCGCAGCATTTGGCAAAAGCCCGCATCTGGTCGGCGAACATTTGCTCAAGCAATTTGGCATCAAGCCCAATACACCAGAAGCACATGCCTTTAGTTGCCTGAACTTTGAACAGGCGGCGGCAACCTACGGCAAGGTCGGTGGCTTTGCGCACCTGACAACGCTGGTCAAGCGCATCAAGGGCAACCGGCCCGGTGCGCTCTTGCTCGATGGTGGTGATACGTGGCAAGGCTCAGCCACGGCCTTGTGGACGAAAGGGCAGGACATGGTCGATGCCTGTTTGCAGATGGGTGTGAATGTCATGACAGCGCATTGGGAAATGACGCTCGGTGATAAGCGCGTCAAGCAGATTGTCGACAATGATTTCAAGGGCAAGGTCGATTTTGTCGCACAAAATATCCAGACTACCGATTTTGGTGACCCGGTTTTCGAAGCCTTTGTCATGAAAGAAATGAATGGTGTGCCAGTCGCCATCATCGGGCAGGCCTTCCCTTATACCCCCATTGCCAATCCGCGCTACTTGGTGCCCGAATGGAGCTTTGGCATACAGGAAGAGAATATGCAAAAGACCGTCGATGCGGCGCGTGCCAAGGGTGCGAAGGTGGTCGTCGTCCTATCGCACAATGGCATGGATGTCGATCTCAAGATGGCCTCGCGCGTGCGCGGCATTGATGCCATACTCGGTGGGCATACCCACGACGGCATGCCTGCACCTGTCATCGTAGAAAATGGCGGCGGCAAGACCCTGGTAACCAATGCGGGCAGCAATAGCAAGTTCCTTGGCGTGCTCGATTTTGATGTGAAAGAAGGGCGCATACAGGGCTTCCAGTACAAGCTCTTGCCGGTGTTTGCGAACTTTCTGCCGGCAGATGCTGACATGCAGTCACTGATACAAAAAATCCGTGCACCTTATGCGGCAAAGCTGGGTGAAAAACTGGCGCTGACAGAGGGTACGTTGTACCGCCGTGGCAATTTTAACGGCAGCTTTGACCAGTTGATTGTCGATGCCCTTATGGAAGTCAAGGATGCTGAAATCGCTTTCTCACCCGGCTTCCGCTGGGGTACCTCTCTGCTGCCGAATAGTGCCATTACGATGGAACATGTAATGGACCAGACCGCCACGACTTATTCCTATACCACCGTCACAGAAATGACAGGTGCAGCCATCAAGACCGTGCTGGAAGATGTGGCCGATAATCTGTTCAACCCTGACCCTTATTACCAGCAAGGTGGGGACATGGTGCGCGTCGGTGGCCTGACCTATGCCATAGAACCGGTAGCAGCCATGGGCAAACGCATACAGGACATGCGCCTGAACGGTCAGCCACTGGCTGACAACAAGACGTATAAGGTCGCTGGCTGGGCACCCGTGGCAGAAGGTGCCACGGGCGAGCCGGTGTGGAACGTGGTGGCGCAATGGCTGCGCACGCATAAAAAGATCACGCCACGCAAATTGAATACACCACGCCTGATCGGTGTGGCTGGCAACCCTGGCATGCTGGGTTGACACAAGCAGGTGTCTGGATGTTGCTATCCAGACACCTATCTGCATTTCCCGCGTTTGATTCTTCTTCCTCCGTCATTCACTGCGATCTTGCCCTACTTCAGGGTGGGGTAAAACCTGCATGCCTGCATCACGGGTAAATTATTTTTGCTGCATAGCGCAAAAATTACTCATTTTGGTTTATGTTATGACACTTTATTTGATTTGAGCGTGGTATCAGCGCGGGAGTAGTGTCGGCATGATCATCGGTATTGATTTAGGAACAACAAATAGCCTGGTAGCTGTCTGGAAAGACGGTAAATCGCAACTGGTGCCCAATGGTCTTGGCGAGACGCTTACACCTTCATGCGTCAGTCTGGATGAGGACGGTACTGTTCTCGTCGGCAAGGCCGCCAGGGAACGTTTGCAGACCCATCCAGAGCGCACGGCTTCGGTATTCAAGCGCTATATGGGTAGCGACAAGAAAGTCAGGCTGGGGCAAAAGGATTTTCGTGCCGAAGAATTGTCTGCGCTGGTATTGAAATCACTCAAGGCCGATGCTGAAGCTTTTCTGGGGGAAGCGGTGACAGAAGCCGTGATTACCGTGCCCGCCTATTTTTCTGATGCCCAGCGCAAAGCGACCCGCACTGCGGGTTTGCTGGCCGGCCTGAAAGTCGAGCGTTTGCTCAATGAACCCAGTGCAGCAGCACTGGCCTACGGCATGCACCAGCTTGATAGTGAAAGCCGCTTCCTCGTATTTGATCTCGGCGGTGGCACTTTTGACGTGTCCATCCTGGAATTGTTTGAAGGTGTCATGGAGGTGCGCGCCTCTGCCGGCGATAATTTCCTCGGCGGTGAAGATGTCACGAATGCGATTGTAGATTTGTTTTTCCAGCGCAATAGTCTCTCCAGCAGCCTGCGCAATAACCCCATGTTCATGCAAAGACTGGGTGCATCTGCCGAGGCCGCCAAACGTGCCTTGTCGACTGACCAGAAAGCTACAGTGCAAATCCAGCTTGATGGCAATGATCTCAGCATGAACATCGATGAAGAGGCTCTGGACAAACTCTGCGCCCCTTTGCTCAAGCGTATGCGCGAACCGGTAGAGCGTGCTCTGCGCGATACCAATATCCGCGCCAATGAACTCGACAGTATCGTGCTGGCCGGTGGGGCAACCCGCATGCCCGTCATCAAACGCCTGGTGACACTGATGTTTGGCCGCTTCCCTACCAGTGAGATCAACCCGGACGAAGTCGTCGCCATGGGCGCAGCCGTCCAGGCTGGCCTGAAGATGAAAGATGCCGCGTTGGAAGAAGTGGTCATGACAGACGTGGCACCTTATTCACTCGGGGTAGAGGTTTGCATGCGCCTGGCTGACGGCAAGTCGTCTGATGGCCATTTTTCGCCTGTCATTGAGCGCAATACGGCAGTGCCGGTCAGCCGTGTTGGCCATTATCGTGCTGTGGATGCGCGCCAGACCAGTGTGGTGCTGCGAATTTTTCAGGGTGAATCGCGCCTGGTCAAAGACAATATCTTACTCGGCCAGCTTGATGTTCCCCTGCAGCCGGACGGCAACGAAGAGAAGGCCGTCGATGTGCGTTTTACCTATGATGTCAATGGCCTGCTTGAGGTCAGGGCCAATGTCAACAATAGCACTGAAAGCCATGTGCTTATCATTGAGGGTAATCCTGGCATGCTTACTGATGAAGAGATCAGGCAGCGTTTTGTCGAGCTTGAAAAAATCAAAATGCATCCGCGTGATACGCTGGAAATGCGCACCCTGCTGGCCAGGGCCGACCGCATATACCAGCAGGTGCGGGGAGAGTTGCGCTCGTGGTTGAGCGTACAGATAGCCGAGTTTGAAGGCGTGTTGGAAACGCAGAATCCGCGCCACATCAATCCGGCCAAGAAGAAATTTTCCGACATGCTTAATTCCATAGAAAGCGATAGCCACCTGCATTCTGATTTTGACCCGCAACTGAATTAAAGTGGGCATGCAGATGCTGGTGAATTGAATCATGGAATATACCCCGTCGTTTTTTCGTTTGTACGGCTTGCCTGACGATGCTGACGAACGCTCCATCAAGCGTGTTTATGCAAAGCACCTGAAAAAAATAGACCAGGAAACGGATCTTCCTGGCTTTCAGGCATTGCGTGAAGCCTATGAAGAAGCTCAGGCCTGGATAAAGCACAGGGACAGTGGCAGGCTGCCGCATAGCACCGATGAAGCCAGTCAGAATCAGGCCGTGTCTGAGCAATCTGAGGCGGGCGCAGTACTGCAAGAGCAAGCTGCCAAAAATAATGCTGAGCCGGTGCGTCCACTGACACCAAAAGAGCAAGCACCTGACACGCACACGGCAGAGGCAAAGCCAGTTGCTGTTGTAGCAGAACAGACAGAAATGGTAACACCGGACAGTGCCGCACCAGCCATGCAAGACAGTGACAAGCAACTGGCTGCCAGCAAGGCTGAGCGTGTTTTTGCTGAAATGCTCATGGCCATGCTCAAGTATGTTGATGAAGAAGCGTATGCCGAAAAACACCTGCGCCTTGCCATGGGAGACCCGCGCCTGGCGGGCAATTATGCGCGCTACGTCTTTGAAACCCTGTTGGCCGCCTATCTGTCCAGAGGCTGGCGACGCGGTAACGGTGAGCTGTTTGATGCTGCCTTTGAGATATTTGGCTGGGACAAGGACAGGCGTCGCCTGTTAAGCCTGGGCCGGCGTGGCCATTTACTGGAACGTGCCTATAAAGAAAAGCAGGCATTTTTTCAAAGGCCTCTTAATCTGCGCAAGGCGCAATGGGACTTGTTGAAAAAACTGAGGCAGGATAAAAACCCGGGCGAGGACTATCTCGTCGCCAATTTTAAAAAACTACTGGTGCTTGATGAGTTGTATCCGGTCTGGTTATGGATGGTGACCAGCAAGGATAATTTCAATATCTGGAAAGCGCAATTTGAGGCAATACAGGAAGTCGCCAGGGCAAAGGCACTCAAGGAAGCCGCAGAAATCGAGGCGCGCAACAAGGTGGCCGAAGGGACTGGCGGTGCGTTTTCAGTGCCTGGCGAAGATGATGGGGCCACAGCGAAAACCAGGTTTTATACTGCCATGCGCAGGCCTCTGAGGCGCTACTTCCTTCCTGCATTTTTGTGTGTCGTCGCGCTCCTCATCGTGCAATTGATCGCACAAGATGCCAAGACAGTGACACCGCCACCGGTAGTCAGGCAAGCTGTGCCAACAACTCCCGCAGCCAGATTTGATGCTGCCAGCCGTGCATTAAGCCGTGCCGGTAACCGTGCAGAAATGCTGCAAAAAGCTGTGCAGGAACTGGCGCAATTGTCCAGCGAGGGCAATGTCAAAGCCTCCTATCAACTAGGCTGGTTGTACCGTGATGGCAAGCAGGTAGCGCAAGATGATGCTGAGGCTCTTAAGTGGTTCACCAAGGCGGCGGAGCAAGGCCATCTGGATGCTGTCGTCATGGTGGCTGATTGTTATTTTGAAGGACGTGGTACCAACAAGAACATGGACGAAGCCATACGCTGGTACAGCAAGGCTGCTGAACAGGGGCAAAGCCTGGCACAGATCAAGCTCGCGCATTTGTACCTGGATGGTACTGGCGTCAAAAAAGACCGGAAGCGTGCACTGGAATTGATGACTGCTGCAGCAGAAAAAGGCCAGGCCGTGGCACAAAGTGAGTTGGGCCTGATATACATGAACGGTTTGTACGGTGCATATGCCAATACTGAGAAGGCCGCCTACTGGTTCATGCTGAGTGCCCGCCAGAATGATGCAATTGGCCAGCGCATGTTTGGGCTCATCAATGAAAAAGGCCTGGGTGGTTACAACCAGGACCGTCTCGCTGCATCACAATGGTATGGCAGGGCAGCCAGGCAAGGGGATGCAGAAGCCGGCAAGAGATTAAAGAGTCTGTGTCAGTCCGGTTTTTATATGGATTGCAGGGAGAGGTAATCTTGCCAACTATCGCCCTGCTACCTGAGCGTCTCTTTGACGCAAAAATGACGATGCAACTCCTGCCAGGGCAATAACAAATACCAGCAGCACCAGTTTGACCGACACTATATTCTCATGCGTAATCCACCACTATTCTTTATTGAAAATCAGTTAAACGCCGATGCTGACGAGCGCGCAGTCAAGCGTGCCTATGCACGAAAACTGAAACAGATAGACCAGGAAAAAGACCTCCAGGGTTTTCAGGATTTGCGTGATTCATATGAAGCTGCACTGTCCTGGTTGCGCTACAGGGATCAGTTTCAAGGGCAATTCCAGTTGCACGCAATGTCGCAGGTACTGTCGCAGGCGGAAGACGATGGCATTGCAAGTGTGGCCGATAATAAGGAAACTACTCCTGCATTACAGGATACGCCAGTCGCTGATGAGATGTCGTCGCAAGAGAACGCTGATGTCGCTCAGGACGCTCAGGACGCTCAGGTCGCTGGCGGTCAAGATGAAAATCCTGCCCCTGATGCCGCCATAGCGGGTCAGGCAGAAGATGCAATTCTTGCTGCACAAATGCAGCAAGAAACCGTCGTCGTTGGAAAAACAGAAATTGTCAGCCCGGAAGCAGCCGCAAAGAAAATCTTCAATGAAATGCTGGAGGCAATGCGCCTCCATTGCGAGAGTGGAAATGATGGTGCTAATAGTGAGGCAAGTGAAACCAGTGATGACAGTGAAGATGATTTCGCCGGACAAAACCTGACAGCCTTGCTGGACGATATGCGCCTGTTTCACATGGAAACACGCTTGATCTTTGAAGGCTTGCTGGCAGATTATTTGTTACAGGGCTGGCAACCCGGCAATGGTGAATTGTTTGATGTAGCGGTAGAAAATTTTGGCTGGCAAAAAGACCGTCAGCGTTTGCTGCAACTCGGCAGGCCAGGCCGTGTCATTGACCGCGCGCTGACCGATGCCGCTGAGTTTTATCGCAAAGATAAAAGGACCCGTGCAAAACTATGGGCCCTGGTCACAAAAATCAGAAAAGAAAAATTCCCTCATCTGAATTACCTGAAAGCGAATCTAAGCCTGTTGCGCCATATGCAGGCTAGCTATCTTTCCTGGTTGCTGCTGGTGACAAGCAGAGAAAATCTTGCACAATGGTCCGCAGTAGCCGAAGAGATTGATTCCCAGGAACCCATCGGTGACCAACGGGTATATGTTCCAAAAGAGGACAACACCGGGCATCCAGCTTATTGGATATTCATTGCTGTTTTTGTGTTTTTTGGCATGTTTTCTGGCAGGGACAGACCAACACCAAAGTATGACCCTGGTCAATTTACTTCAGCAGGCCGGATGCCGTTCGATCTCGATAAGCCTGATTCCAGGTTGACGCTGGAGCAGCGAATTGAGAAAGCAGAAGTCTTGCTGGCGCTGAGCAAGGAAGACAAGAGCAATCTCAAGACGGCTGTACGGTCTCTGGAAACTCTGGCGGGAGAAGATAGCAGCAAAGCTGCTTATCGCCTGGGCTGGCTATACCGTGACGGCAAATTTGCGCCTGCCGACAAGCAGCGGCAATATGCGTGGTTTTTGAGAGCAGCTGAACTCGGCAATACGCAAGCCAGCATCATCGTCGGCGATCTTTTGATGGATGGCATGGGTGACAAACCCAATCACCAGGAAGCCTTTTCACATTACAAAAAAGCCGCAGACCAGGGCGATGCACTCGGCCAGTTCAAGCTGGCTTATATGATAGATCATGGATATGGAATAAAGCCAGACAGGGCAGTAGCTGCGCGCCTTATCAAGTCGTCCGCCGAGAAGGGCTTTGCCTATTCCGAATCCCTGATGGGGCAGTTTCATTTGCGTGGGGAGTATGGGTTTCCCAGGGATGAAGTCAAGTCCGCCAACTGGTTTTCATTAAGCGCCACACATGGTGACGCCAGCGGTGAACGCTACTTTGGTCTGGTACATGAGCAGGGACTGGGGGCCTACAAGATCAATCTTGCTGAAGCTGCCAAGTGGTATGGCAAGGCCAGGGATCATGGTGATAAGGAAGCTGAAAAAAGTTTGCAGCGCTTATGCAAAAAACAGGAGTTTTCAGAGTGCAAACCTGCGTCAGTAAGCGTCAGTACCGTATCTGTTGTGACCAAGGCACAATAAGTATCCATGAATAAGCTGCCTGATTTCTTTGTTCAATATGATTTGCCTGCAGATGCGGATGAACGTGCCATTAAACGCGTCTACGCACGCCAATTGAAACTCATCAATCTGGAAACTGATCTTGAAGGATTTCAGGCTCTGCGTCTTGCGTTTGAAGCGGCACTGACATGGATGCAGAACCAGGCGCAACAAACTGAGCCTGTTCCTGTTGATATGCAGGTCAATTGTGATAGCACTCTGGCAG
Organism: Undibacterium sp. Tian12W; assembly: GCF_049339405.1. Lineage (NCBI taxonomy): Bacteria > Pseudomonadati > Pseudomonadota > Betaproteobacteria > Burkholderiales > Oxalobacteraceae > Undibacterium > Undibacterium sp. Tian12W. Next base: position 228,028 of record NZ_JBMPPK010000009.1, on the reverse strand, counting down.
TGGCAGTGCCAGTAGGAACGCTTGATTTCAGCAACCAGCAACCGGTAATCCAGGATGCCGGAGCCGCACTTGCTGACGCTAGCGATCCTACTATGATTGCTGGCCAGCTTATCGCCGACATGTTGGAAGACATGCGCAAACATAGTCACGAGCACGCATATGTCGACAGGCGTTTTTTACAGGCACTTGATGATCCACGCCTTATCCATATGGAAACAAGCCTCGCATTTGAACTAGCACTGGCGCAATATCTTGTACAAGGCTGGCAACCTGGAAATGGTGAACTGTTTGAAATTGTGAGCGAGCATTTTGGATGGGATAGTGACAAGAAGCGTTTACTGAATTTTGGTGAGCTTGGTCATATATTGAGTGTCGCACTGCTTGAGCAGTCTGAATTCAATAAAAATGACCATGGCGTCCGTTCCCGCTATTGGTCCTTGTTATTGAAGGCAAGGTATGAGCGTGAGCCAGGTCATGAATACTTGACAGATTATCTTCCGACGATATCGCGCATACATGAGATGTATCCGGTGTGGACTATGATGGTCAGCAGCAGGGAAAATATAAAAGCTTGGTATGCCAGCCATGAAGCTGCACAAAGGGAAGCAGTTTCTGCGCAAGAAACTGTTTCGGCAAACGCAGCGATCAATAAGAAGGAATCTCCTTATTTGAGGTTTATGTTCTTCCTGTATGTTTTATTCTGTCTATTCATCGTATTCTCAATTGCGATGATGATCAAGCGTGAGCCCTTACATACTGCTCATCATAATCAGGAGGATACGCGCCTTAGCGTCATTGAATTGATGAAGGCTGGAGATGGGTATTTCAGCGGGAAAGGAAGTTATACCAGGGACGTGAATGAAGCTATCTACTACTGGGGCCTGGCATCAAATAAAGGTAGTGGAGAGGCATCTTATCAACTGGCATGGATTTTTGATCCTGCTAATGGCGTTAATGCCAACCTGATGCGTGCGTTGGAGATGTATGCCAAAGCAGCCGATCAAGGACATCTTAAATCACAATTAATGATGGGGAATTACTATGCCAGCGGTGATGCTGCGAATATCAGTAAAGCCCTATATTTTTATGAATTAGCAGCCCGGCAAGGGAATCATGAAGCACAGCTCAAGCTTGCGCGACTATATGAAAAAGCGCAAGGCATCCTTGATAGCGAAAAAAAGTCAGTCGATTGGTTGCAGGCAGCTGCTGACGGTAAAGAGCCTGGTGCAGAAAGCAGTCTGGCTGACCTGTATTTGCACGGCGGGCGGGACATTCGTAAAGATGAAGAAAAGGCTTATTATTGGGCCGCCAGAAGCGCTGCTCAAAATGATCCTGCCGGACTGAGTTTGTTGGCGCAAATCTATGAGCAAGGTTTGGCACAACAAGCAGTGGATCTGGATCGGGCCAGCAAGCTATATGCTGCAGCCAGTGATACCGTCAAGTTTGCACGTGAACGGCTTGCTGTCATTTGCAAGACGACAAAGTATGCTGGATGCCGGGCATGAGCTCAGGGGGGCTGCGAAAGTCAACCAGACCAGTCAACGCTCAGCCCTGATACCCTGTTGTTCACGCCATTCTTTCAACAAAGCCTGGCGTGAACGTGGGTAAGTTTGATTTGCCACCTGCAAGGCCTGTATGCGGTCAGTGCGAAAGTGTCGGAAGTCATTGCGTAATTCGCACCAGGCGACGATGATGCGCAGATTATCAAAGAAGGACAGGGCGCAGGGCCAGATGATGCGTTCACTGGCCTTGCCTGTTTCATCCTGATATTCAAGTACCAGTTTGTGTTGCTTGCGTATGGCCAGGCGTATCTCGCGCAACTGCTCATCATTGCCCGCGTTCTTGCTGCTGGGGCCTATCAACAGGCCGCTGGTCTCCAGTTCCAGCCTGGCTTCTGCTGGCAAGACTGAGGCAATTTTTGCCAGCGCATCGCGTGCTGCCAGTGCCAGTTTATGGTCTGCCTGCTGCGCCACCCAGCGCGAACCCAAGGCGATCGCGGCAATCTCTTCTTCAGTGAACATCAAGGGTGGCAGGGTAAAGCCGGGCTGCAAGACATAGCCTACGCCAGCTTCACCGGCAATTTTTGCGCCCTGATTTTGCAGGGTAGCGATATCGCGGTACAGGCTACGTAAACTAATCCCCAACTCTTGAGACAGCGCCGCTCCGCTGACAGGGTAGCGATGCCGGCGCAGTATTTGCATCAGTTGTAGCAGGCGTTCAGTGCGCGACATGTGTATATCCGTGAGAGTGGTCAGACACGATGGTCAGTGTCTATAAATCATGCAATTTTAACCTGATCGACAGCAGCAGGCAGCATGGAAAATTATTCACACTGCATTACAGCAACTTCGTCAGCATAGTCTTACGCAACTATCGTCTTAGTCCGATTTTGTTCTTGACAGCGGGGGACTATTATTTAACTCATTAATGCAGGGCGAATAAAGCGGCTTAATTAAGGAAATAAAGTAAAAAAATAAAGGAGCGATCATGCCAAGAACTACATGGAGCGCAAAAAGAGAGCGTCAGTTCAAGCATATCAAAGACAACTTAATTAACAGTGGCCGCAAGCCCGGCCTGGCTACAGAAATTGCTGCACGCACCGTTAACAAAGAGAGAGCACAGCATGGCGAGAGTCAGCAAGCGAGCAAGACCTCCCTGCAGGATATGCCCGCAGGGAGGCGCGGCGGGCTTCATTCACATAGTGGTGTAGCTGGTCGTACCTTCGCGCAGTTATATCAGGAAGCGCGCAGGAAAAATATCCGGGGCCGCTCGGGCATGAACAAGGCTGAACTGGAGCAGGCAGTCGATAGGCCAAGGGGACACAGGCAGGCGAATACAAGTGCAGGATAAATCGCAAAAAGAAGTACAGAAATAAGTGCGGAATAGATAATGAATCAGAAATCAGAAATAAGAAATAAGAAATAATAGATAAGAAAATAATTAAAACTAGATAAATCATTCTTTGCATGGGTGAAATCATGATTGTCATCGGCATCAATAAGGCACCGGCACAACAATGGCTGCTCGTTGCATTACGGACCGCGAAGGCTGCGGCAGAAGCGAATGAAGTTGAATGGGAATATGCCCACATCAGAATAGAATTACCGCAAGGTCGTTCTTACTCCAAGTTGCCAGGTCATTTGAACCTGGTGGAAAATTAACCACAGCAGTCACGCAGGCATAGGGGAAGATCATGAATACGCCGCAACTCGTTTTGTATGGAGTCCTGGCCATGGTCTTGCTGACTTCATTGTTTGTGAAGAGATAATCATGAGCGCTCATTATTTAAGCCTGACCTTATGCAGCCTCTTGATGTACGCACAATATGCCTGCGCTCAAGAGACAAGGATGTCGGTCAGCAGAGAAAGCGCAGGGCAACAAATGAGCCGCGCCACAGGAGCGGTTAAAGGACAGGCTAAAGAACAGGCTGTTACCAAAGAGCAGGCAATTGCTGAGCGCGATGCTGGTGCAGTGCAAGAGCTTGCAGCATCACGGACAGCAGTGCCCGAATCTGGACAATCCGGACAGCCCGACTTGAATGGCCCACCTGTTCCTCCCGTCGCGGACGCACAGCTTGCTGGCAGAAGTGGCAATGCGGGCAACGCGCAACCGGCGAATGGATCTGACTTATATACCCGTGTGACAAGAGAGTATTACAGCCAGTCTGCAACTCCTGCCAGACAAGAAAAGCCAGGCACTTTGTCCAAGTTTGGTTTGCGCTATTCTCAGGCTGGCAGTGATCATCTATGGCTGGAATACCGGTTCAGTGATAAAGGCGCATTGCGCTTGCGCGGTGCAGCCCACAGAGGCGTCAGAGTGCTGGCAGTGTTTGAATATTGGTAGATCAGTGGGCATATCACTAACTGTATGCACTAATTTGTCAGGCAATTTCTGCATTATTCTTGCACCACAAATCCACCGCTAATTCATCATTAATGCACCACTGCAAGCGAATAAACATCCTTGCCCGCATGCAGTGTCCGACCCAGTTGCCTGGTTCAATCAAACGCGGTTTCCCTTTTTTCAGGCACAGGGCACACTATCAGGAGCAATCTCATGAACAGCAGACTTCATACCACCCTAGAGCGAACGCCAAGCATGCATTACAAAAATTATGATATTTTTGTGATCGCTTTCCCCCGGCCTGACGGCCACTGGTCCGCCAGCGGCGAAGTACAAAAGTATGGTGCGCAAGGGCTCGAAATCGCCCAGCAGTTCAGCGGGCCCTTCAAGGCAAACAGTGAAACCGAAGCCAGGCTTGCCGTTATCCGCGATGCCAAAATGAAGATAGATGCAATACTGGCTGAGCTGGATTAAGGCCGAATTCATTTTTTTATTATCCGTGCTACCAGCACAAAGTATGGCTGCTGGCCTGCAGAGTACTACAAGCTGCATGCCCCAATCCTGAGCCAGTCACAACTGCTCAGGCACAAATGCACGCTGTGAGACAATCTACGAAGATGGCCAGCACATCACCGCCCCCGGTTAGCTGAACTTTGTTATGATCTTTAACCAATATTGATCATCCATCAAATCCATGTCAAACATACTGCTGGAAGGCTACACCACCGACGAAATCCTGAACCTTCCTGCTGAACTGATGCAATCCATCATACTCAGTGACGAAGCTCTGGTCTTCAAGGCTGGGTCTGCCAATATGCTGGGCCGCTTTTGCGTGTCTGGCGACACCCTCATTTTAGAATTGGCGCATGTCGATGGCGGCGGCGAAGGTGCCTTACCCGCGCTGGCATCATTGGCCAGCCGCTATGCGCAACGCGAAGGTTTACAGTTTCTGGAATGGCGTGTGCACGCCGTACACTGTGCCAGACCCAACCTGAAATTACGCCGCGTACTGGAAAGACGCGGCTTTGTTGTTCGTGAAGTACCAGACGTGGGGGAATGTTTTTGGTTGAGGAGTGCAGTCGATACCTAGCCCGCGTAGTGGTCATTAAGGGCGCGTAATCGCTTGCTGGATTGGAAATGTATGGATGTCAGACCTTATCCTACTTTCTGGAAACTACTACATCAAAATTCTTTCTCTAATCTCTTCATAAGTAAGTATATCTTCGCCAACGTCTTGAAATACCGATGGCCAATTTTTGCAAAAATCAGAAGCTATTCGATAGTATTCTGACGGTTCAGCGTCTCCAGATACATCAATTTCAAGAAGCATTTTAGCCACTGCACCCAGCTTTTTTGTAATCAGATCCCATTCATTTTGATCAAATTCGTCAAATATTTTGGGGACATAATTAGGTTCTGCATATATGATTAAATATCCCTCTTTAAGTGGTACAAAGAATTCATAAACATCTTTAGCTATTGCTCGAACCTCCTCTCCTCCACGCTCAAGCATAAACGCTCTTAGCTCTTCATATGGAACAGACTCAGCTACTATTAAGTATGCAGTTGAACTCATAGAAATTCCTTAATCGCCAGCTAATCGTAATTGCGCACAGGAAAGGATGAGCAGAACATAATCGCTCGCCAAGTTGGCAATGCATCAATATCAGACCTGTGAAGCAGCAATTGCTGTAATTCAAGCAATTTTTCCAATCCTTCCTTTTTGCTTTTACACCCTTTTGCCTTATGCATTTCCAGCGCTCGAATATGACGGGCATTAAAGCCGATATCCGCTTTTTTCAACATCTCCTTTCTCAACAGCGAAACAAATCCAGTCATCGGATACCGGGCAAGTATGGCTGCATACCAAAGCCGTAATTCAGAAAATCTTTCAACAGAAAAACAAAGAGCAATTACTTTTTGTAGCAACTCTTTGTCTTTTACGCCTCTTCGAACTACTCGCAAGCCTAATGCCCACGTTGTTGCTCGCGGGCTAATAAGTAATGCATTGATGAGTTCCCATGCATCCCCCATTTCCAATTTGGACAAAAAACTGACCACCGAATTTTCGAAAGAAGAGTCCATCCTACCAGAAGGTATCTGTGCCAATATATCGGGCAAGAACGTAAAAGAATTAATGGATGTAGCCATGATCTGCTAGCTTAAATTTTGGTACGATTAGAAGAGCGTATTTTCCCGTGGGATTGATAATGTATGAATGCCAGATTTAACCTCACCCTTTCAGAAATAATTCATCTCTCTTGCTTTTTAAATGAGGTTATTGTAGTCATAAAAGTATTCCTCCATCTCCTCAGCAGTCCAAATGTGACCATCAAGGCGATCGACTGTTATGCTGCCACCAGTTGAATCACTCTGGTTCGACTCGTTGTTTAGATAGTAACTAAGAAACATTGGATAATGAATATCCCCAATACGCTGCCTGGAGGTTACATTCATACCCAAAGGAGTTGCGTACTGCTGTGCGAGCGCATTCACTTCCTCAAAGCTCAGTAAATCCTGGTCCCGATATTTAACAGGTATATTCCAAGAACGAACTCTATTGTTTCTTAAATGAGTAACAATTGCCACTCCGGTTAATCGTCGAATATTCATATGTAAATACCCAACGTATGTTGAATTTACATCGAAGACTAAGTCGCTTTGGAAAATTTTTAACTGGTTTAAATAGAATGAATCTCCAGCAATTTTATCCAGCAAATAAATATCACAATTTTTCATATGACTAGCTTCTTAAGTCGTTCAAATCAACATACTTTGACTCATGGAGAATCAATGCCCTCTTAATCCCGTGGCATCAAGTTTAAGGTAAATTCGAGTTGTTGTACTGCCTGTGACCCAACCAGCGTCTTCTTTGAAAATGTATGAGTGAAGACTGAAAAGATTTACTGAATTTCCCTCTGAATTGACACTGTCGCAGAGGGATAAGCCGGGCGCTGTCGTTACCCGCGCAGCTCTTCTATCAACTCAATAATCTCTTTGCCATAACTCTCTAGCTTCTTGTCACCGACACCGGAGATGGCCCGCAAAGCGGGCAGGGTGGCGGGTTGCTGGCGGGCGATTTCGCGCAGGGTGGCGTCGGGGAAGATGACATAGGCGGGCACATTGTGGGTGCGAGCAGTTTCTACGCGCCACCAGCGCAGTTTGTCAAAGACGGTCTGTGCTGTGCTGTCTAGGTCAGACTCAGCAAAGTCCTTGGCGGACTGGCGTTTGTGTTTGACGGCTTTTTCAGCTTTTTTGTACTGGCGTAGCTGGACCTTGATCTCGCCGCGTAATACGGCGCGGGATGCTTCGGTCAGTTTTAGCGAGCTATAGTTTTCATAATCGACGGCAACCAGGCCGAGGGCGATCAACTGGCGCAACAAGGCACGCCATTCAGCTTCGCTCTTGTCCGAGCCTATGCCGTAGGTAGAGAGTTTTTCATGCCGCCATTGCTGCACACGCTCGGTATCAATGCCGCGCAGGATGTCGATGACATGGCCAGCGGCGAAACGCTGATCTACACGATAGACTGTGGACAGGATTTTTTGCGCAGCCACACTGCCATCAAATGAACTGGGCGGGCTGATGCAGGTATCGCAATTGCCGCAAGGCTGTGCGGCCTGGCCGAAATATTCCAGTATATGGGTGCGGCGGCAGTTCAGGGTTTCGCACAGGGCCAGCATGGCTTCGAGCTTGACGCTTTGCACACGCTTGAAGGTTTCATTGGCTTCTGACTCGTCGATCATGCGGCGCTGCTGTACCACATCCTGCAAGCCATACGCCATCCAGGCATTGGCGCTGGCACCATCGCGGCCAGCACGGCCAGTTTCCTGGTAATAGCCTTCTATGCTTTTTGGTAAATCCAGATGGGCGACAAAGCGCACGTCGGGTTTGTCTATGCCCATGCCAAAGGCAATGGTGGCGCACATGACGATGCCATCTTCGCGCAGGAAGCGCGCCTGGTTGCGGCTGCGGTCAGTCAACTCCATACCGGCATGATAGGGCAGGGAAGTGATGCCGTTTTCGTTCAGGAATTCAGCCGTTTCTTCGACCTTTTTGCGCGACAGGCAATACACGATGCCAGCATCACCACTGTGCTGGGCCGTGATGAAGTCCAGCAATTGCTTGCGGCCATTGGCTTTTTCAACGATCTGGTAGCGGATATTCGGGCGGTCAAAAGACGACACGAACTGCATCGCGTTTTCGAGTTGCAACCTGTGGATGATTTCATCGCGGGTTTGCTGGTCAGCCGTGGCTGTCAGGGCAATGCGAGGGACGTTAGGGAAGCGCTCATGCAGTGCTGACAGCTTGATGTATTCAGGGCGGAAATCATGGCCCCATTGTGAGACGCAATGCGCCTCATCAATCGCAAACAGGGCGATGTTGACAACTTGCAGTAGTTCCAGGCAGCGCTGGGTCAGCAGACGTTCCGGCGCGATATACACGAGGTCGATATCGCCTTCGCGCATTTTCTTTTCTACTGCGAGGATTTCATCAAAGCTCTGAGTGGAATTCAAAAAGGCAGCACGTACACCTACCTCGGCCAGAGCATCAACCTGGTCTTGCATGAGAGCGATCAGGGGCGACACGACGATGCCCACGCCACTGCGCAACAGGGCCGGTATCTGGTAGCACAGAGATTTACCGCCACCCGTGGGCATCAGTACCAGGGCATCGCCGCCATTGACGACATGCTCAACGATTTGCCCTTGCTGGGAGCGGAAAGCCGGGTAGCCAAATACGGTCTGCAATACGTGCAGGGCCTGATCTACCGTATTACTGCCGGTATTTGTATGCGTATAGCCCGCGGTCACTGCTGTAGTTACTGCTGTCGTCACTGCTGTACTTACCTCTGTCGTCACTTCAGTTGTCACCAATCAGTCTGCCCAGGTAATCACGCCAGTGTAGGCGGTAATCAGGATCATGATACCAAAGGCGATACGGTACCAGGCAAACACATTGAAATTATGCGAGCTGATATAACGCAGCAACCAGCGCACGCAAAAGAATGCCGAGATAAAGGCGGCAACCGTACCCAGGCTGAACATGGGCAAGTCTGCCATCGACAAATCTTCACGCGCCTTGTACAGCGAATACACGGTGGCACCCAGCAGCGTAGGTATCGCCAGGAAGAACGAAAATTCAGTGGCCGCCTTGCGCGACAGGCCAAACAGCATGCCGCCTATGATGGTCGCACCAGAACGGCTGGTCCCGGGGATCAGGGCCAGCGATTGCGCCAGGCCTATCTTCAAAGCATCGAGCAGGCTCATGTCATCAACAGTTTGTATGCGCGCATGGCTGCTGTCGTGAGCGTCAGCACCTGCCTGCTTGCGTTCCACCAGCAGGATGATGACGCCGCCTATGATAAACGCAAGAGCAACCGGCACCGGTGCAAACAGGACAGCCTTGATTTTTTTGGAGAACAGCAAGCCCAGTACGGCTGCTGGCAAGAAGGCGACGATGAGGTTTAGCGCAAACTTGCGGGCTTTGGGATCATTGCCCAGGCCGCCTACGACACTGGCTATCTTGGCACGGTATTCCCAGCACACTGCAAAAATTGCACCGGCCTGTATGACGATCTCAAATACTTTTTGTTTCTCGCCGGTGAAATTCAGCAAACTGCCTGTCAGTATCAGGTGGCCGGTGGAGGAGATGGGCAAGAATTCCGTCAAGCCTTCGACGATACCCATGATGATGACTTTGACGGCGAGTAGTAGATCCATAAAAACACAAAAATAAGGAAGTTTTAGTCGGGACGAAGCTTAGCATGTCGCCTGTCACACCTGCTTGAAAATTTACTCCTGAGTGTCAATGCTCAAGTGCAATTGTTTGCAGTATGACTATGCCTGAACATTTGCCAGATGGCAGCAGTCTGCACCAAAAGTACCGTATTTTAGTACTTTACCTAATTTCATTGTCACTAAAATGAAGCATCGCGATACTTCAGCATGTTTAATGATGATGGCTTGATATCGCATGTCCCTGCAACCCAAACGATATACCGCATTTTGCCAGCATGGCCGCGCTGCCAGCCTGCACGCGCTTGTGGTGTTGAGTTTGATTCTTGGCCTGAGTGCCTGCAGCACAACTACCATGCCAGCACCACCCGCACAGGCTGGGACCAGTATGGACGGCGGCGTGGATACCATCCTGACCGAATACCGCAGCAACCAGGTTGAAGTCACGCTGGTGCGGCAACAGTATGTCTGGCGCTTGCCAGACGCCAACCAGCATCTGGCGCAGTTTGCTCACCACATTCAGGTAGATGGCACTGTGCCCGCCCGCTTGCAGGAATTTGTCGTCACCTATAGCAAAGCCCAGCAACTGCCGCGCAATACGCCTGCGGACAGTGCCCTGATGAGCGCGAGCCTGCGTGACCAGGTGCAGATCAGCAGGAATGGCAGCTTCATGGTGAGCGAAAGCATATCGCCGGTGTTTACTGGTGAGCAAAGTTACCGCCGCCTGGAAGCGGCCAGTCTCAAGGTTGGTAATGAAACCTATGTGCTGACCGTGGCCAATGGCTTTTTACACAAGCCCATGTGGCTGGCGATATTCGCGGCAGATGGCAACCCCGTCTATCGCATAGGTCTGCCTCACGGGCACTGGCAATTGACGGAGCATGCCGACGGTATTTCCATTGTCGATACCTCGGGTTCTGGCAGGCGTTTGCTGATCAGGCCTGAGCATTAATGAAGAGCAAGCCAGGTGCGGCACGCATGCGTTTTGCCCTGTTTGTTTGCTTATGTATGAATTTGAGTGGCTGTTTTATTGCGCTACCTGTCGTTGGCGGAGGAATTGCCGGGGCTGGACAGGACAGGGCAGGACAGCGATGCAGTCAAGGCAGAAGCCTGGAATTACCCTGAATTTAAGGAGAAAGATGTGCAAACCGAAATCACCCAGCAAGTAAATAACAAGACACGCACTGACCGCAATAATTATTTTGCCGACTTTGCCGACTATGTGCATGTGCGCCGCAATACACCTACCAGAATGGGTTCGTTTGAATTCAATTTTGTACGCTCTGGCACTGACAATGGCGTACTGATACAGGTTTATCATGATGGCCTGCGCATTATGCTGGAACGCATACCCTCTGCCTTTTACATGGGCGAGTTGCAAGCCAGCGAAGTACAGATAGGCGGGCGCGACTACCTTTTGCTGGCGGCTAATTCCCGCACCAGTACCCAACGCATGTGGTTTGGCATCTACCGCCCGGATGGCAGCAAGTTGTATGCGGCCAGCCTGGAACAGTCAGTCGTGCGCGTCAATCAAAACGATGACGGCATCTCACTGTTCTTTTTGAGTGGGGACTCCATGCGCATCAAGATTTGATCGCAAGGATAGAGGGGTTTGCAAAAAAACCGGTAGCAGGAAATTCAATTTCCCAGACCAGTTCAGCAAATTTGCTGAAGTCGCAATTTGCTGGACTGGATATTCTGTAATTAAAACTCTTCCCAATCCTGCTCAGCGGCTTTTGTTTTTCTTTGCGGTATCTGACGTATTTGTGCTCTGGCAGTATTGGCTGCGTTGCCTGGTCTGCCAGCAGCTCTGGCAATGACTGGCTGGCGTCCGGCATTCACGGGGCGGCCAGTTTGCACGGCAGGATTTTGCGCCTGCTCCATGATGTGGAACTGTGACACCAGCTCAGACAATTTGCCTGACTGCTCGCGCATGCTTTCTGCTGCGGCGGCGGCTTCTTCCACCAGGGCGGCATTTTGCTGGGTCATCTCGTCCATCTGCGTGACGGCCAGGTTCACTTGTTCGATACCGGCACTTTGTTCCTGGCTGGCTGCGGTGATTTCACTCATGATGTCGGCCACATGCTGGACACTGGAGACGATGTCTGTCATGGTCTGGCCCGCGGTATCAACCAGCCTGCTGCCATGCTCGACTTTGCCCACCGAGTCATCAATAAGGTGCTTGATTTCTTTAGCGGCAGATGCGCTGCGTTGCGCCAGGTTACGCACCTCGGTCGCCACCACCGCAAAACCACGGCCTTGTTCACCGGCGCGGGCTGCTTCAACGGCGGCGTTCAGGGCCAGGATATTGGTCTGGAAGGCGATGCCGTCAATGACAGAAATAATATCGACAATCTTGCGTGAGCTTTCTTTGATCGAGCCCATGGTCTCTACCACCTGACCAACCACTTCGCCACCCTTGACGGCCACGCCAGACGCCGAAATCACCAGTTGATTGGCCTGGCGCGCATTGTCGGCATTTTGCCTGACGGTGGAGGTCAGCTCTTCCATCGATGACGCGGTTTCTTCGAGTGAGCTGGCTTGTGATTCTGTGCGGGATGACAGGTCAGCATTGCCAGAGGCAATTTCTGCCGCTGCCACATTGATGGTCTCGGTGCCATGGCGCACATTACCAATAACACTGCTGAGGCCAGTGTTGATGCCATTGATGGCATGCATCATCTTGCCGATTTCATCATTCAGTTTGATCTCCAGGGTTTCACTCAAATCACCCTGAGCCATTTTCTCGGCAACTGCCGTGGCCCTGGACAGTGGCCTGGTAATCGAGATCGTCATCAGCCAGGCGCAGGCGACTGACAGCATCGCGGCAACCACAGAAAGCACGATCAGCAGTATGCTGCTGGTTTGATAGGTTTGCTGGATTTCAGCCGACATTTCATCTATCTGCTTGCGTTGCAGGCTCAGCATTTCTTCTATTTTTTTGACATACAGTGCGGCCGCAGGAATGAAACCTTTTTCCAGCGCCTCATTGGCTTCATCGACCTTGCCGTCTTTTTTGAGGGTCACCACGGTATTGCGGGTACTCAGGTAAGCCTGGCGTTGTTCGCCGATTTCTTTGAAGAGGGCGACTTCGTCAGCGCTTTTCATATGCTCGGCAATACCTTTTTGCAGCAGGCCAGAGACACGGGTAGATTCTTCCTGTTCTGCTGCAAAGAAGGTCGCCAGTGAGGGGTCGCTGCTCCTTGCAATGGCAGTCGTGCGGCGCACGCCCGTGTGGATATTACGGTACCAGTCACTGACCAGACGCTCGGTTGCCAGCGGGTCTTTCAATAAATCGTCTGCCGCCGCGGCCACGGTATTTAGCTTGATGATGGCAACCAGGGTCGTTACAAAGAACAGGGCGAGTATGAGGGTAAAGCCGATACCTAAGCGCTTGCCCACCGAGAGGTGTTTAAAAAGAGAGATCATAGATTTTCAATTTGTTGTCGTAAGACAAATGGAAAATGCAGACCTCTATGCGAACGCATATTGCGATGCCTGGCCTGCATCAGGAAGACAGGAAATTGACTTTCCATATGGCAATTATACTTGGAAGTAATAAGCTAATTGTATAAAGCTTGTACAATTTTAATGCAAATTTCTATAACAATTGTTGCATCTGCCATAGCCAAATCTTATGTCCGGGCATTGGCAAGTATGTAGATGGCAGCGCATTTGTTAAGTGCAGTCTAGATCAAAATTTACAAATAAGCATCCCGGATTTTGCTTACTGTGGCTTTTTATGACTTAGCAAATAAACCAGTATGGCCTTTTGTACTGGCAGGAGCAGGTTCTTTTGCCGGTAGCCAGTAAAGCCTGCATAACTGACGGGGTCAAAGGCAATTTCCCTGCCTATGGAAAATGGTGGCGTTGGCAACAAATGCGGCATGCCCATCTGTTCAAGATGCCCGGTAGTTAATGACCAGTCTGCATTTGCATAGCTCTCAGGCCAGCCATCGGTGATGACGATATCAAAGCTGGATTCAATTGATGAGGCATAGCGGACGTTTGGTTTAGCTTCATGAAAGGCAGCCTCACACAGCTGTGTGACTTGAAAGCCCATGACCATCGCCAACTCATGCCAGGACCGCATGACATTGGTAGGCGGGCCCCACAGGCATATTCTCGCTTGCCGTATCGGCGCGATTGCCTGATTCACATAATAAGCATCTGTCAATACCTCGCATGGGTGACCCTGGCTGGACAGCGCATTGATAACAGGGCGGCAGCTATTACCGGCAAATTCCGCCAGGCGCTCATGATTGCGTTCGCGTATGACATAGATGTCGTAAAAGTCATCGAGATAGGCGGCCAGATCGGTGGTTCTCTCTGCTGTCTTCAGCACATTGGGCAATTCAACAAAGCGCAGGCCCAGTTCCTGGAAAGCCTGTATGAAGCTGGTGCGGGTGCGTATGCCATTGCCCTCAAACGACCATGCAACCCGCCCCTGGATATGCATGTCCTGGCGTTCTGCCAGCTCCCAGATGCTGGCAATCTCTTTAGCAGTTAAGTCAGATATGTGAATGATGCTCATACTTCTTTGTTTTATGAAATGGACGGAGCAGTTGCAAGTTCAAGCTGTGTCAGAAAAAACATGGCTTGTTCACGTCTGTCCCCACACATTTCCACCGAAGCCCGCAAGCCTGAGCAAACTGCAGGGCGGCTGGCCAGACCAAAAATTTTGCATCCCCAATTTTCATCCAGTTGTATGCAGGGCACGCCCGCGGGTTTGCCGTCCGGCATGCCAGGTATAGGGCTGGTGATGGATGGCGCGATACAGCAGGCGGCGCAATGGGGGCGGCAGGAAAAAGAAGTACTCATGCGCGCATTGTAAAGTATGCGGGCAGTTACTCGCGATAAGTATGTAATTTCAGTATTTCTGCCACACGCGGTCTGGTGTGTTTTTCTATTGGACTTTCATGAGGAAGGTCATGCGGATGATGGTATTCACCTGAATCGAAAGCAAGAAAAATAGAAAATGCAGGCTCTGGGGTATTGATTTCAGTATCGAAAAAAGGCGCAGTTGTCATGATGTTGAACAGATGATTCATCACGGCATCGCAGTCTTCATAAGTATAGCGCTGCTCATGAAATCCCCGGGCTACCTCGAGAGAAAACTGATTAAAAAACAATTCATGACTGATTTGAGCTGTAGCGCAATATAAAAGTATTTCATCCGCTGTTGGCTTATCTTCTTGTGTGGTCGAAGATTCGACCAAAGCTTTGATACTCATATCGATTTGGTGTTAAAAAATTGCCTGATTTGGAATTGACAGGTGCTGCCAATGGTCGGTAATTGAGGTGCTGATTATGTTCCACTATATGTTGTTATCTGAATCACAGTCAAAATATGTTCCTGTAGTTTTCCTTGAACCGTGTTGAGTTCTAGACTGGGGTGCGTTCCCTGCACCCCCCAGTCAATTTACTACATCAGTGTTTTAAATCAGTATTTTAAACATCACCCACTGATATTCACGCGCTGCGTATGCGTCCATTGATGATCATAGTCGGACACGGCAGAGCCATAAGTCCGGTAGGTTTTGCCTTCGCCTGGCCATGGGTTCATGATGTAGATATAGTTGGTGCCGTTATACACCTCATAGCCAGTACCGACCATGATATGGCCGCCGCCATTGGTCCAGCCATAGCGGATCACGAAAGGGCGGTTGGCATTGATGTCGTTGACTACCGTGTTCCATGACGATGCATAGTTATAGGCAGTATTTGGTACACCCCAATGTGCCAGAATGTTTTGCACGCTGCCGCCGCTGCCATACATGGAGTTGGGCTGGTTGGCGTTGCTGTTCCAGTTAAAGTTGGTATTGCCGCAGGCATAGTTCAGGCCATAAGCCCAGTTCACGATCTGACACTGGCTGGGGTTTTGATTATAGAAACTCAGCAAGGCCTTGCTGCTGCTTGCCCAGCACCACTGGCTATGCTCTTGCGTGACCAGCGGCACATTCAATGCGCGGTATTGCGCGTAAGCGCTGGGTATGCCCAGCATTGCTCCCAAGACGAATATGAGCTTTAACATATTTTTTTTCATGATATCTCCGTATTTATTGTAGGTATATTCAGTTGGATTCTGGCTTAGCGAAAGCTGTCAATATTGCGCTTGACGCTGATGCGCAAAGGCTCAAGGATGTCGCTTTGCTCCAGCAAACCATTGTTGGCAGATTGTGTGCCGAGTTTTTCGCTGCGCTGTTGCAGCAGCAAATTCTGGCGGGCGGCTTGCAAGGGTGCAAAGCGGGCACGGGCATCGGTAGGCGAGACTACTTCCAGGAAGTCTGACATGGCCTGATACACGCGGATAAAGCGCAGGTTGGAACGTGTGCTGTTGCCATGCACTGCAATCGCTGCATCGACATCCTTGGCCAGCACTGCACCGCCATACGAAATCACGCCCCAGCGCCCGTTGTTTTGCCGCAGGGTTGCCAGGCCTATCGGTGTGTCATTGAGGGTGATCACAAAGCGCCATTCACCGGTTGCTTTTGCCATGCTGCGCAAATCACCGCGACCGGTCATGACGTCTTGCGGCGGCAGGCTGTAGACTGGAAATCCATAGCCTATCTTCGCGTCCTTGAGGTCTTGCACATCATTGACTTCGAGCGGGAATTCAGACGGCAGGGTACCGCCGCGACGCTGCACATTGAATTGCACAAACTCGGCAAAGTCGCGTTGTGCAGCAGCGCTGACCAGGCGCGCCTGATCGCTTGTTCCGCCAATATCGCTGGCCAGATTTTGTGCCAATAATGCAGGGCTGGCGACAGCGCAACTGATGCTGACAATCAAAGCAGCCAGGGTGGATTTTTTGAATCTTGAAACAGGGTGAAAATGCATGATGATTTACTCCTCGGTTGGTTTTAGACTTGCTTGAGACAATAGCTCGCCCATTCAAGCGGATTGGGCAGCTTGAAACATGGCATGGCTGGGCATGCCGGACAACATTCCCGCGCAAACGGGAATAGGGAATCCGCTTATAGAGCGGTTCAGAACTCTATAATCAGAATTTTTATGAAAAAGAAATTGCGCTGGTCAGCGTCAACAATGGATGTGACTACACTGCGGTCGTAGATCGTGAGAGTGCAAAAGGCCTGTGGTGATTGAGGTGATTGTGATGATACTGAGATCATCTTTGTAGCTAGGGACATCAATGCTGGCGGCTTGCTGAGTGTCGTTCATATTGTTAAACTCAGCTTTGCAATCAGTGTAAAACCCGGTTTTATAGATGGACAGCGAGCAGGCGGCCGCCATCGCGGTGACAGTGTCACCGTTTAAATGGATGAATTTCATGGTAAGCAGACTCCAGACGTCAAAGGGATGTCCGTGCGCAGTTACGCAACGGATACCCCCTCTGTCCTGGACCTGAGAGATTTCGCCTGCGGCCATTGGTAAGGCTGCAATGCTTGCTCCTTCGGTGTGCTGGGTGACGCAATCCAGCCGCTCTTCAGAGTTTGACAACAATAACGGTCCTTTTGCCTGAGAGTTTCCGGGGTGGTTGCTCCTTCGGCGCTGTCACTATCTTTCTTTGACAGTCTCTCCCGATATTGTTTTGAGTGTTGTGCTCAACCTGTTGTACAAGTTGTAGAAATGAGCATAGTGCACACCTTACTCTTTTGCAAATTGTTTTGATGAAATTCAAGTATTTATTTTCTGATGTTGCGCAATTCAAAAAAGGCGGTGTTTAGCACGCAAAAAAATCTCTGTTCATGACAGCACCACGCTGGCGGCAGTGATCAGTTAAAATCTGTATTGCTCCTTCAAGAAAAATTTCCACAGTGCAATTGCCCCGGTATCTGATTCAAATTATTGTTCCTTACTCACTCATGGTCAGTCTGTGCATGATGGGAGCCTGCGCCCGTAATGAGTCAGTGCAAACGCTGGAGCAGCGCGACCTCATGCGCCTGGTTTTTAAAGGATGGGACATCAATGACGACAAAGACATCATCAGGACACCGCAGTTAAAGGCCGAGTTGCCAGCATCTGTTCCCACGACGAATCAACTGGCATTGCGCATGCATGCCCTGCATGTACAAAAACTCGATGCAGATACGGCTGTCCTGCTGGTCAAGGGTGAGCCTCTGGCATCGGGTTTGCCCAACCTGATTTCCGCCTACTGGTTCAAACGCCGTGGCGAAGCCTGGTCACTGACCAACCGTCAGGACGTGGTTGAATGGCTGGCTGCCAACGGTCGCATCAGCAAGACCAGTGTGGTGGAATTATTCCCCGGTGACTTTGCCATGGCAATAGAACATAGTCATGTAGAGAAAAACGAAGTGCATGTGTGGCTGCGTTTGTTGCGCATAGAAGCAGACAAGATCACCCCATTGTTTGATAAAGACCAGGATGTCGATCTGGTCAAGCATGTAGAGAGTGGCCCTGAATGTGAAAGCATGATGCGCCCCGGCAAGGGCAAGCACCCACGCCTGCACCTGCATGAAAATGAACAAGACCCTCCACATTGCTATGACTATCTTGCGAAGTGGGAACTAGCCCCCGGCATCGCCGCACCCGGCCCGCTCATCGTCGAATTTGCAGGTAAAACTTACGGTTACCGCCAGATCAGCCGCATGACCGACAGTGCGGGCGAACGCACCAACACCTATGACTTCGTCATCACCGCACAAAAGGGTAAGAAGAAGCTGGTGTTTGAGACTGATACGCAGAAGTATGTCGTGGCAAATGACAAGCCGGCTAAAGCCAAATAGTGATGGTTAATTTTAAGGACGGCCTGCCGCTACCCATGTGATTAACTCATCAAGCGCAGCCTTCGCCTTGACGGCTTCATCATGATTGATCATCGCCGCTACTATCCATTGCTGGTCATTGATATCTCTCACATAACCGGCAATCGCCACCACATCTTTCAAGGTACCGGTCTTGATGCGCGCGCGCAATTCTGCTGGCCCACCTTTGAGGCGACGGCGCATGGTGCCATCCATGGAGGCAACCGGCAGGCTGCTGGCAAATTCGGCATACCAGTTGCTGCGAGCAGCCGCCTGCAATAAACCAGCCATTTGTTGTGGGCTGATACGTTCAATTCGTGAAAGGCCGGAACCATTTTCCAGCACCAGCCCGGCATCATTGATACCCTGCCTGAACAACCATTGCCTGATACGTGCGTCTGCTGCCTGCAGGTTAGTCATGCCCTGCTTGTTGGCGGATTCTGCGCCCAGAGTCAGGTACAGCATACGCGCCATGACATTGTCAGACTGCTTGTTGATAATGCGCAGGATGTCTGCCAGTGGTTCGGACTGGCGCTCTGCCAGCACCGTGGCCGAGGCGGGTGTCTTGCCATCGCGCACTTCACCCTGCCAGGTACCACCCATTTCCTGCCACAGCGCACGTATCAGGTGCGCAAGATACTGGTTACGGTCAAGGATGTTGATATTGTTCGTGATCTTGCAGCGCTTGGGGAAGCCGCCACTGAGCGTGATCTCCAGGCCCGCTTTGGTGGTTTGACGGAGTGGTTTTTTACTGGCTGGCGCGTTTGGATTATCTACCTCTGGATCATCCGCCATATTATTGACAGTCTCTATCACAGGCGGCTGCCATTCAGTCTCCCAGGCAGAGCAGGGCAGCTCATTGAAGTGCAGGTGATTGACAAGTTTGACCTTGTCCAGCGGCGTGTTCAGGCGTGCCTCTATTTTGTCCGTTGTTGATTCCAGGGAGATGCTGCTGAGGTTGCTGTTGACCAGCAGTGCATCAGGTATGACATTGTAATAAGCATCGGGAAATTCATCGAATTGCGCTGCGCCTATGTCTGGCCGCTCAGGCTGGAAATAACTGCGGTCAAGAATGATGTCACCACGCAGGCGGCGCAAGCCCTGATTGCGCAGGCTACGCAACATGCTGCCCAGTTTTTCTATCGTCAAGTTGGGCTCGCCGCCACCACGCAGGTAGAGGTTGCCAGTGTAGATATCTTTCTTGTTACTCTTGTCGGCCAGTATCTGCGTCTTCCAGCGAAAGGTCGGCCCCAGTTCTTCCAGCCCTACGATAGTCGTCACCAGCTTCATCGCCGATGCCGGGTTCATGGGCCGGTCTGCCGCTTGCATCAACACTGGTTGGCCGCCACTGGCAGGCATGACAATTGCGCTGAATGCCTGGATTGGCACATTGGTCCTGTTGATTGCAGCCTCTACCGAGGGAGGCAGTATGGCCTGTGCGAAAGCAAAAGCAGGTAGCAGGGGCAAAACTAAGAACAGACTGGCAGGAGATAGGCGCATAAATACGGTAGTGGTGACATTAAGCCATATTGTAGAGCAGGCAAGAAAGGGAAACAGGAAAGCGTTCTTTTTGCGCAATGAAATTTTGTCTGCGCCGCATATCTTCTGGTTATTTGCCGACCTTGATCTACACTGCTAAAGACAAAAACCAGGCATTAATGTTGATTGAAACCCAAGAAAGCAGCTTTGCCAGCGTAAATATTGCTTAATCAACATTCAATTAATACTGGGTTACAGCAGCAAATACGACATAAGCCCTTGATTTCCTTTATAATTTCGCCCTTCCCCTGTCACCGGCCATCACCATGAGCTTGCTTGTCAACCAGACCGAACTGTTATCGCCCGCCAAAACTGTAGAGATAGGCCGCGAAGCGATCTTGCATGGTGCTGATGCTGTGTATATCGGTGGTCCTTCGTTCGGTGCGCGCCACAATGCCAGTAATGAGATCAGCGAGATCGCCAGCCTGGTCGAATTTGCCCACCGCTATCATGCGCGCATCTTCGTGACCATGAATACCATCCTGCATGACTCAGAACTGGAACCTGCACGCAAGCAAATACGCCAACTGTACGATGCAGGTGTCGATGCCCTCATCGTGCAAGACATGGGCATACTCGAACTTGATATCCCGCCTATCCAGCTGCATGCCAGCACACAGTGCGATATCCGTGGTGTGGAAAAAGCTAAATTCCTGGGTGATGTCGGTTTCTCGCAATTGGTGCTGGCGCGTGAACTGACGATCAAACAGATACAGGCCATCAAGGCACAGGTTGCCACGCCGCTTGAATACTTTGTCCATGGCGCATTGTGCGTGGCTTTCTCTGGCCAGTGCTATATCTCGCATGCCGACAATGGCCGCAGCGCCAACCGTGGCGATTGCTCGCAAGCCTGCCGCCTGCCTTATACCCTCAGCGATGGCGAGGGCAGGGTAGTCGCTTATGAAAAACATTTGCTGTCAATGAAAGACAATGACCAGAGCCGCAATCTTGAAGCCTTGCTTGATGCAGGCGTACAGTCATTGAAGATAGAAGGCCGCTATAAGGACATGGGCTATGTCAAAAACATCACAGCCCATTACCGCTTGCTGCTGGATGAAATTCTGGAGCGCAGGCCAGAATTCACGCGTGCTTCCAGCGGCCATAGTCAGGTTGCCTTCACACCCAATGTCGATAAAAACTTCCACCGTGGCCATACCGATTATTTCGCCAATGGCCGTCTTGAAGACATAGGCGCATTCGACTCACCCAAATATGTAGGCCTGCATCTCGGTTATGTGACCCGCCTGGCCGCCAACTTCTTTGAGATAGAAGCCAATGAACCCATGTCGAATGGCGACGGCCTCAACTACATGGTCAAGCGCGAAGTCGCAGGCATACAGGCCAATACGGTAGAGCGCGTAGGTGCATCAGAAAACGGTGAAATCTGGCGCGTCTTCCCGAATGAAAAAATGGCCGAGCTGGTCAGCCTCAAAGTCGGCACCCTGATTAACCGCAACCGTGACCATCGCTGGGAACACGCGTTGACCAAAAAATCTGCTGAGCGTCGTATTCCTGTCTATATGACTCTGACAGAACAGGCTGGTGGTTTGAGCCTGAAGATCACCGACGAAGACGGCGTGACTTCTGAAGTCAGCACCCAACTCGCACTGGAGCCCGCACAAAACCGTGAAAAGGCAGAAGCAGGCCTGCGCGACAATCTCGCCAAGCTCGGCAACACCATGTTTGAAGCTGCCCAGGTCAATCTCGATTTGCAACAGCCCTGGTTCGTACCATCCTCCGTCATCAACGCCCTGCGTCGTGATGCCGTCACTGCGCACGAAGCGGCACGCCTGTCTGCATGGCAGCGCCCTGAGCGCACACCGGCAGTTGAGCCGCCAGTCGCGTATCCAGAAACAACTCTGAGCTATTTAGCCAATGTGTACAACCACAAGGCCCGCAGCTTCTATGAAAAACACGCCGTACAACTGATCGCCGCCGCCTACGAGTCGCATGAAGAGCCGGGCGAAGTTTCGCTGATGATCACCAAGCACTGCCTGCGCTTCTCCTTCAACCTCTGCCCCAAACAGGCCAAGGGCGTGCAAGGCGTACAAGGCCAGGTCAAGGCCGAACCCATGACCCTGGTTACAGGTGAAGAAAAATACACCCTCAAATTTGATTGCAAGCCGTGTGAGATGCACATCATAGGCGCAATGAAAAAGCACATCCTGCAGGCACCACCGCCATCATCGGTGCAATACAATACGGTGACGTTTCATAAGAACAGACCGCAGACTGTGTGATGGTTTAATGAATGGAAATTGCAGGCCCAAAAAGTGAAAATGCTTTTTGGGCCTTTCTTGTATTGTAAGTCAGGGTTTGTGAAAATTCTGGCGAGTGGCACGTCGCATCGATGTGATAAGCTGGAGCAAGCTTTTTGCCACTTTTTTGTTACTTAAGATGGAGATACTGTGCGTATTAATTTCAAGTTGAAAAGCCTCGTTTGCGCATGTCTGACACTCAGCATGCTACAGCCAGCATTTTCTGCAGAGATTTGCCCACGTCGGGACGCGTCAATTCCGGTCTCGGTTACCGTCTTCGACGGTACACCAGAAGAGCTTGCCAGTCTGGTACCAGAAGAGAGCGGCAAGAATTCAGGTTATTGGTTATTGGATTCTGTCTATGATCAAAAACGTTCTGTTACGGTGGTATGCAAATACGCTGACGGACATGTTGAGCGGGTTGATCTCAAACAAAGGGTCAGCAAATGCAACTATCAAATCAATAAAAAAAATCAGTTTAGTATTCAATGTAAGTAAATGCTGTCATCACTGGTGATTTTTCGCAAGATCAGGCAACAGGCTGTGTGATGATTTAGTGTACGTAAATTGAAGGCCCAAAAAAGTGGAAATACTTTTTTAGGTTTTTAATTGAACTGAGAAATATATTCTTTATATGCAAAAACTGCATATCTATCCAATGACAAAAAAGATTTTCAACGCATGCTGCATTTTGTTAATTTCACTTAACTTTGTAAGCGCGCCAAGTTACGCCGATATTAACAAAGGTGCTAGTGCGTATGCCCGCGGGAATTATGCTGGAGCATATGCAGAGTGGCTGAGTTCGGCAAATAAAGGCGAAATGATTGCCCAATATAATATGGGGACATTGTATTTGAGCGGCAAAGGGGTTGCGAAAGATATGAGCAAAGCGCGTGAATGGTTTACTAAAGCAGCAAAGCAAGGTCACGCAAAATCTCAATACAATCTTGCAGAGGCGCTCAGGATAGGCGTAGGCGGTCCCGCACTTCCAGGAGAAGCATTCTCATGGTACCTGAAAGCTGCGCAGCAGGGACTGGGCATCGCACAGTGTTATGTCGGTATTGGCTATGAAGCTGGTGAGTTAATAAAAGCCGATATGGCTGAGGCTGTGGCGTGGTACCAGAAGTCAGCAGCGCAAAATGATGCTTGTGGTGAATATCACTTGAGCAGTTTACATTTTTCCGGCAAGGGAATAGAAAAATCAGAAGAAAAAGCCATCGTATTATTAACGGATGCCGCTAGTAAAGAATGGCCCGCGGCGCAGTCTGATCTGGGATATTTGTACATGTCTGGGAAAACTGTGAAACAGGATTTCTCCCAAGCTTTAAGCTGGCTTGAAAAAGCAGCCCTGCGAGGCGATGCCGTCGCTTTCGCAAATTTATCGACCATGTATGCAAATGGCACTGGGGTTGAGAGAAATTTTGTTACCGCATACGTCAATATTTTGATTGCATACAGACTGGCCGCGCAAGACAAAGAACGCAAGGCCTATGCTGCGGGACGTGACGATCTTGCCAGTAGTATGTCAACAAAAATGATAGCGCAAGCAGATAGTCTGGCAAATAACTGGCATGAAGGCGACCAGTTGCCAAAGGCTGCAGCCGTGATTCCGTTGGATAAATAGTTGTCTGGTAAATATAAAAAATCAATACTGAAACAGGAAAAGACCGTACTGCCACATAGTCAAAAAAGATGACCATGTCCGCTTACTTGCCATTCGTCCTTTCATCATAAAACGGCTGGCTGGCTTTGAGTTAGTCGATGTAAATTGTGTGTTATCGTACAACATAGATTTTTGTAAATAAGGCAAATAATTATCCCCTCAAGTTCAAGGCGGCGATTTTTTACTATGAATCGTGCAAGTAATTCCAGCTGCAAGTGTTGAATTTTTGAGAACAATATTCGTTACAATCCATAGTTGTAGGACGTCCTATAACAATGTATAGTTTTAGATATATTTAATCCGGCATTGGCATGGCTCCATTTCTATGGCAGCAAACGATATCGAAAAACTATATAAATGGGGACAGGATGGACGCGCAAGCATTAGCAGCAGGCAGGCAGAACAGCCAGACACGCACAGGAACCCGCTGGGGTATCTTGTTGATTTTATTTATCGTAACGACCATCAACTATGCTGACCGCGCATCCATCTCCATCGCCGGGCCGGAATTAAGCAAGAGCCTGGGTCTGTCATCTGTGCAGATGGGCTTTATTTTTTCAGCGTTTGCCTGGTCTTATGTGCTGGCGCAAATCCCTGGTGGGTGGCTGCTCGACAGATATGGTTCCAAGGGGACTTATTTTTGCAGTATCTTCCTGTGGTCATTGTTTACGATGCTCATGGGTCTGGTGGGCTTTTTGTCTGGCGCGGCGGCGATTGCCGTGCTGTTTGCGCTGCGCCTGCTGGTTGGTGCGGCAGAGGCGCCATCGTTTCCTGGTAACAGCCGTATTGCTTCTGCCTGGTTCCCTGTCAGTGAGCGCGGGCTGGCGGCAGCGATATTTAATTCTGCCCAATATTTTGCGACAGTGATTTTTGCGCCCTTCATGGGCTGGATCGTTCATCAATGGGGATGGCCCAGTGTGTTTTATGTCATGGGTTCGCTGGGCATCATGATGTCTGTGGTCTGGAAGTTCAAACTGCACGACCCGCAAACGCACCCGCGCATCAATGCCGCAGAACTCCAGTACTTAAAAGATGGCGGGGCCTTGATTGATCTTGAGACTGCGCACCAGACTAAAAAAACAGAGCAGCTTGATACTGCTTCTATCATCAAACAATTGCTGTCCAACCGCATGCTGCTGGGGGTGTATATCGGCCAGTATTGCATCAATACGCTGACGTATTTTTTCCTGACCTGGTTCCCTGTCTATCTGGTAACAGAGCGGCACATGACTATTCTCAAAGCAGGTTTTGTCGCAGCCATACCCGCCATCGCAGGTTTTATTGGCGGGGTACTTGGCGGTATTATTTCTGACCGCATGATCAAGGCCGGTGTGTCTTTGTCGAAGGCCAGAAAAACACCTATCGTCATCGGCCTGCTATTGGCGATGAGCATGATCTTCTGCAATTACATCAGCACAGATGCAATCGTCATTGCGACCATGTCGCTGGCATTCTTTGGTAAAGGAATAGGCGCTCTCGGTTGGGCGGTAGTTTCTGATACCGCGCCAAAAGAAGCGGGTGGCCTCAGTGGTGCATTGTTCAATACTTTTGGTAACGTTGCCGGTATTACTACGCCCATCGTGATTGGTTATATCCTGCAAGCGACGGGTTCATTTGCCGGTGCCCTGGTTTTTGTCGCTGCCAATGCTGCCATTGCCATTTTTTGCTATGTGTTTATTGTCGGTGATATCAAGCGCATGGAATTCAAGCCAGCCTAAGGATAAAAAAGAGGGTAGCGAATTCGCCAGAAGCTGCCCTCAAAATTCCTTGTAAGGCTCGCGCTTTTTGAGCGGCATATAGTTGTGCTTGTGTTCAAAGGCGAAGAGCTTGTCCTCGGACATCTTCTTCATTTTCCTTGCCAGATATTCCTGTACGGACTTTGGCAAGGAAAAGAAATTCTCGCTCGCCGTGGTGAATGCATCACCATGATATGGCCCGGTGCTTGCCCTTATCACGACTTTTTCTCCCTTGTACAGCATGATGATTTTCAGGTGACCAAAGTAGGGGTCGTAATTTATCTTGGCATCGTCATCAAGATAGAAGCGATAAACCAGGATGGGCTCTATGCGGCCATCGCCATCTATGTCGGCAAATTCGATCAGCTTTTGCCTGAATGCGACCCCGGTATC
Source organism: Undibacterium sp. Tian12W (assembly GCF_049339405.1). Lineage (NCBI taxonomy): Bacteria > Pseudomonadati > Pseudomonadota > Betaproteobacteria > Burkholderiales > Oxalobacteraceae > Undibacterium > Undibacterium sp. Tian12W. The sequence goes on along the minus strand of NZ_JBMPPK010000009.1, from coordinate 202,132 downwards.
ATTCCTGGCGGCCTTGTCGCGGATGATGATGGGATTTGTAAGAGACTGGTCATCTTCTATCCTGAACTGATATGCGGCAATGTTGTTTGACAGGTTTTCACTTTGGTATTCGACATCCTGTTCTTCCGCCAGGTACAGCACATAATTACCAGTTTGATCGCTGTAGCAATAGTGCTGGCTCACCGGTAATTGTATGTTCAGTTTTTTGAGGGTGGCCGGGTGCATGAGCATGGCGTCGTTTTTGCAAATGGTATTGGCACCTTTGCTCTGTGCCCAGGCGAAAGGGCTGGAACATGCCAGCAAGAGCAGGAATAAACCTGGTTTCATAAAAATTTTATGGATGGCCATTATTTTATTTTTGCTTTTATGGATTTGCTCACAGGCTTGAATTGATAGCTGTTATCAAAGCCGTACTGATCATCCCTGTACATCGCCGCCATCTTTTGCACCAGGTGTTTTTGCAATGTAGCAGGCAAGGCAAAGAAATTATCTGTCGACGTGGTTTCACGTTCGCCATCAAGGTCGCCAGTGACTGCGCGTATGACGACCTTGCTGCCCTTGTATAGCATCACGATCTTGATGCGGCCAGAGTAGGCGCTACGATCTGCCAGTCCGTCATCGCCCTTGTTATAAAAGCGATAGACGATGATGGATTCGATGTTGCCATCTTTGTCTATGTCGCCGATTTCTGTCAGCTTGCTCCAGAATTCCATGCCCGCTTCATCAGCATTCGCCTTGTCGCGTATGCTTGCAATACTGCTCAGGGATTTGCCGGCTTCTATCTTCAGCAGGTGCGCTTCTACGGCGCGGGACAGTTTTTCTTCGCCTTGCTTTATATTCTGCTTTATATCCTGCCTTACATCCTGCTTTTCAGTCAGATAAAGCACGTAGTTGCCAGACTGGTCGCTATAGCAGTAATGCTTGAACACCGGCAGGACGATGCCGGATTTTTTCAATGTCTCAGCCTGTAGCAGGCGCTCATCAGTGCAGGTGATTTTGCTGTCCTTGCCCTGGCCAAAAGCGAGCACAGGTAACAGGAAAAACAGAGGGAGCAGATATTTCATGGCAGCAGTTGACGCTATTCGCGCCTTATTGATTCTTTGATCAGGGCGATTAGCTTAGCAAGAAAACTCTGTAACACCTGTATTACTTTGTTGCAGCGACAGTTTTTGCGGGTGCTTTGCTTCCCGGCATTGCTGTTCACCAGAGCAGGGTGTGGGCATGACAAATGTCATGCAATACTGCTTACAGCCGCTACTTATGCACCTGACTTTACTTCCCTATACTGGAGTCTCCATCAACCAAGCAAGGAAAAACATCATGTCCGATATACTGTCTTATTCCCAAATCGTTCCCCTCGGTGCATTTGCTGTTGCCATCGCTTACTCGGTCTGCCATGCCTGGATCAAGACCAGCCAGCACGAAACTGACTTGCAACAGCGTACTATGGAACATCAGGAAAAGATGAAAGCCATGGAACTCGAAATCGCCCGCAACCAGGCCGTAGCGGCAGACAGAAAAAATCAGTTGGCCTGAACCAGTTTTTCATGGAAGCGATCAAGCGCGTGCGATATGGACGTAAACACAAGCATCAGCGTCGCACGCTATTTGAAATTCAAATTCACCTTTGCAGCCTTATCTTGTTCATTATTCACTATTCTGTATGCAGTTTACTGTTTGGATAACCACGCCAAAACCCGGTTCAATTTGAGGAACTGAATTCTGGTCATTCCCCAGCCAGACCAAGCTGCATGCCAGCCTCCATTTCCCCCTAGCCAAGCAATGATGTAGTTTCTGCATCTCCATTTCCGGTGGTCATCTTTTCAATTTTGAAAAATGATTAAAAGTGACTATTAGCCGCGAATGCCGGAACAGTTCACCAACTCTCAGAGCCCTTTATTGCTCAAGCGTGAAATCTTGTGTCGTGAGATTGCATGATGGCAATTGTCCGCTACTATAGTTTCAACTTTGCCTGATGACTCCATTTTTCACGTCAGCATGAGTCTGTTGTGCAGGCCAGATTCAACTCGAAATCAATGTTGTACTGAGGTATTCAATGAAAAATTTCTCGATCTCTTCCCGCCTGATTGCCACTTTTGGTTTGGTGCTGGCTTTGCTCCTGCTTATCTCTGGGGTATCTTATTTCAAGATGTCTTCAATGAGCGAGGCGACAAATGAAATCACCACCGACTGGTTACCCAGTGTTGAAGTAGCCAATCGCATTGACACTCAAATCGCTAATTTCCGCATGCTTGAATTCAGGCACGTCCTCAATACGGACGATGCTGCTCTTGATGCTCTGGACAAGCGCATGGCTGCGATGTTGGCAGTACTGGACAAAGAGAATCAGTCTTACGTAAAACTGATCAGCAGTGAAGCAGAAAAAAAGTTATACACCGGTTTTGCAGAAAATTGGGCTAGATACGCGAAAGTTCACGAGCAAGTAGTTGCCCATTCAAGAAAAAAAGAAAATGATGAAGCTAAGGTATTGCTGGAAGGTGAGGGCAAGAAATTTTTTGATGCCGCCAGCGAATCACTCGATAAATTAGTTGAGCTTAATCACGTTGGCGCAATGGAGTCTGGCAAATTAGCAGAGGCATCATTTTCTGCCGCAAAATTGACACTGTCAGTCGTCACTTTGTTCGCTATTTTACTCACTGTAATTAGTGGCTACATGATCATCCGTGCTATTACTCAACCCTTGTTGGTTGCAAGACGGGCGGCAGAAAGACTCGCTATTGGGGATTTGAGCGAGAAGATCATTGTCGATTCCAATAATGAAATTGGCCGGGTTTTGCAAGCCATGCAAAGCATGCAGGACAGCCTGGCCACCATCGTCAGTCAGGTGCGTACTGGTGCCGACACCATTGCCGGTGCCTCGACAGAAATCGCCACCGGTAATCTTGATTTGTCTTCGCGTACCGAGCAACAGGCAGGTTCGCTGGAAGAAACCGCATCGTCCATGGAAGAACTCACTTCCACCGTCAAGCACAATGGCGACAATGCCCGCCAGGCTAATCAACTCGCTGTGTCAGCAGCAGATGTTGCCACCAAAGGTGGGCAGGTGGTGTCGCAAGTGGTGGACACCATGGGTAAGATCAATGAGTCATCCAAAAAGATCGTGGACATCATCAGCGTCATTGATGGCATCGCCTTTCAAACCAATATCCTGGCGCTGAACGCAGCTGTTGAAGCAGCCCGTGCAGGCGAACAGGGGCGTGGGTTTGCGGTGGTCGCATCAGAGGTGCGCAACCTTGCACAACGTTCTGCCAGCGCCGCCAAAGAAATTAAGGATCTGATCAATGACTCGGTAGAAAAAGTCGGTATCGGCAGCCGCCTGGTTGATGAGGCTGGAGCGACCATGGCCCAGGTCGTTTCCAGCATCAACAGCGTGACCGACATTATGGGTGAGTTGACTGCAGCAGGGCGCGAACAGGAAGCCGGCATTGAGCAAATCAACCGGGCCGTAACCGAGATGGACGCCGTCACCCAACAAAATGCAGCGCTGGTTGAAGAGGCGGCAGCAGCAGCAGAATCACTACGCGATCAGGCAGGTGGCCTGGTGCAACTCGTCAGCACCTTCAAGCTCGATAGTGCACATACAGGCGCCGTGACCACAGTGCGTAAAGCGGTTGGCAATGCAATGTCCGCCAGCACCAACAAAAGCGCACGTGCCTTGCCTAACGCTAAAAACCAGATGGCTGTAAAAAGGGCTGACCCAGCACCAGTGAAACAGAAAGCATCTTCAGCGAGCAAAGATGATTGGGAAGAATTCTGATTCACTGATCTTCTGAATTGCACTTTTCTTTTATTGCAGCAAATCTTGCAATGTGCGTGCAATCACCTTGGTTGCACGTCTCAAATCTTCGAGATTCAAACGCTCATCTGCCCGTTTCGCATGGGACTCGAGCACGGTACGCGGACCTGCACCATAGATAACGCCAGGTATGCCTGCTTCCGAGAACAAACGCACATCGGTATACAAAGGCGTACCCAGCGCAGGAATCGCTTCACCAAACACAGTTTCGCCGTGTTTTTGTATCGCCTCTACCAGCGGCGTATTACCCGGCAATGGCCGCATGGAATTTGCCAGCAAGATGCGTTTGACATCCACGCTGATACCTGGCAGTTCAGATGCTGTGTCGCTGATGACTTTGCGTAATGTCGCTTCGACTTCTGCCGGATTTTCTTCCGGTATCATACGGCGGTCCAGCTTGAATGTGACGCGGCCAGGGATGACATTGGTATTGGTGCCGCCTTCTATCGTGCCCACATTCAAATAAGGGTGGGTAATGCCTTCGACTTTCGATGTGACTTGTTTGTACAAGGTGTTTTGCGCATACAGCGCATTCAGTATCTTTACAGCGGCCTGCAAGGCATCAACGCCAGAATCAGGGATCGCTGCATGGGCCATCTTGCCATGTACCGTCACCTCCATCTGCAGGCAACCATTATGCGCAGTGATAACCTGGTAAGAGAAACCGGCGGCTATCATCAGGTCAGGTTTGATCAGTTTATGCTTGAGCATCCAGCCCGGGCCGACTTCGCCGCCGAATTCTTCGTCATAAGTGAACAGCAACTCCAGTGTGCCCGCCTTTGGTTTTGCAACCGCTTCGAGGGCACGCAGGGCAAAGGTGTAAGTCGAGAAATCACATTTGCTGACAGCCGTAGCGCGGCCATAGATATTGCCGTTTTCTATTTCACCGCCGTAAGGGTTCTTGGTCCAGCCTTCGCCTGGTGGCACCACATCACCATGGGCATTCAGCAATACCGTCTTGCCGGGACCGTATTGGCGGCGTACCAGTAGGTTGGTGATGCTTTGCAGGCCAGCGTCTTTGACTTCACTATCCGGTACTGCATGTTTTTCTGCGCTGATACCCATGTCTTGCAGCAGATCAGCAGTGCGTTCTGCATGCGGTGCATTATTGCCGGGTGGGGTGTCGGTAGGAACACGTACCAGTTCTTGCAGGAATTTGACCTGTTCGTCAAAGTGAGTGTCTATCCAGGCATCAAGTTGTTCGTAGTTATTCATGGTGGAGAGCTTTCATGGTGAGTGTGACTGGGCGTCTTATGTTTGACGCCTCGATTGAAAATGTTCAACAAAATGAGCAAAGGCTTGGGCAGCGAGTGCGGCATCTTCTGCCGTCATGATTTCATCGGGATGATGGCTGATGCCGCCGTTGCCGCAGCGTACAAACAGCATGGCAACATCGCAGATGGCTGCCATTGCCATCGCATCATGTCCTGCGCCTGAGGGCAGGTGGCGTAAAGCTACATCGCATTCAGTAATAGACTTGGCCAGTTGCTGTTGCAGCCATGGCGCACAAGGCACGCTGGCAGCTTCATGGGTTTTGCGCAGATTGAATTGCACCTTGCGGCGTGCGGCGATGCGCTCGATCTGTGCCAGCACATCGGCCACGGCTTGCTCGCGTACTGCATCCTGCTCTGCTCGCATGTCTATCGAAAATACCGCCTTGCCAGGCACGACATTGGCCGCACCATTTGGCACATTGAATTGCCCGACCGTGCCAACCAGGCCAGGTATGCCCTGGCAGCGCTGTTCTATATACAGACCGGTTTCTGCTGCGGCCATGGCGGCATCACGGCGCATGCCCATGGGGGCAGTGCCTGCATGCCCTGCAAGGCCTTCCACCTCGACCATATAGCGGGTGGCCCCGGATATGGCTGTGACCACGCCCAGCGCCAGACCTTCATTGAGCAAGACCGGTCCTTGTTCTATATGTACTTCGACAAAGCCCAGTACGCTGTCCGGGTCGTAAGCGGCCTTGGCCAGCCCGGCTGGATGAAAGCCTGAAGCCGTCATCACTTCGCGCATGCTCGCGCCACTGTCATCCAGATTATCCAGCACGGCCATATCAAACGTGCCTGCTGCAGCGCGGCTGCCCAAGAGCGTGGCTTTGAAGCGCACACCTTCTTCTTCTGCGAAACCGATGACCTCTATCGCGAACGGGAAACGCTTGCCCGCCGCATGCCATTGCTCTACACAGGCCAGCGGCAGCAAGATACCCAGGTTGCCGTCATATTTACCGGCATTGCGCACCGTATCAAAATGCGAGCCGGTCAGCAGGGCGGGGGCGTTGGGTTCGGCGCCTTCATAGCGGCCTATGACATTGCCTGCCATATCGCGCCGCACGTTCATGCCGGCAGCGCACATCCATTCAGCCAGTTGGGCGGCGGCATTGTGGTGCTCGGGGGTCAGGTAAGTGCGCGTCAACATGCCCGGTGTTTCGGTATGTTGCGCCAATACGTCAGCCCTGCTCATGATTTGCGAGCCACAACTCGCGTAGGAATGCATCTTGCTCGACATGCTGGTCTCCTCCTTTGTTAGGTATCTTGTACAGGCTTCATAGTGAGCTGTGGCTGTCCCGGCTTGTCTTGTTATGTATGCCGCATTTACCTGGTCGTGAGAGCTGCCGTTTTACCTGTTTTTTTTGGATTCTACTATTGAATTCATTTATTGCATACAAAAATTGGATGCAGTATATTTGATTTCAGCTCGCTTCCTGAAAAGCTGGCTTGATGGTGAGGTCTGCAAGAATTTTCGTATATATATCAATGAGTTGGAGTTGAATTTCAGTAAGTAATAATAACCAGTCAATCAGGAGGTAATCGTGCAGCGTATCTACAAATCACTTTTTGGTCAGGTGCTTATCGCCCTGGCAGCCGGGATACTGATAGGGGTCTTGTACCCCAGCTTTGGCGTCAGCCTCAAACCCATAGGCGATGGCTTCATCAAACTGATCAAGATGATCATCCCCATGATCGTTTTTTGTGTTGTTGTCCATGGCATTTATGGTGCAGGTGAACTCAAGAAAGTAGGGCGCGTCGGCCTCAAGGCCCTGATTTACTTTGAAGTGGTGACCACGATTGCACTGGTATTGGGCCTGGCACTGGCTTTCATCTTCCACCCCGGTGAGGGCATGAACATAGTCCCCGCCTCGCTTGATGCCAGCACCCTAGGCACTTATGTCGATAATGCCAACAAGGTCAAAAGCGCTGGCTTTGCCGAATTTGTCATGAAGATTATCCCGACTACGGTTGTCAGCGCCTTTACCTCGGGTGACGTTCTGCAGGTCTTGCTGTTTTCGTTGATCTTTGGCTGCGCCCTGTCACTGGTCGGTGAAAAAGCCCGCCCCATCGCCAATATGATCAGCAGCCTGTCTGAAGTATTTTTCAAGTGCATGTCCTTCATCATCAAGCTCGCGCCCCTGGGCGTGTTTGGTGCAATTGCCTTTACCGTGGGCAAATATGGGGTGGGCTCATTGAAGCAACTGGGTTTGCTGGTGATCTTGTTTTACGCTGCCGTCATCATTTTTGTGTTTGGCATACTCGGTGCGATATTGAAAGTTGCAGGCTTCAATATCTTCAAATTCATCAAATACCTGCGTGAAGAATTGCTGGTCGTGCTGGCAACAGCATCGTCTGACTCTGTCCTGCCACAGGTAATGAAAAAACTGGAATACATGGGCATCAAGGACACCACGGTGGGTTTGGTGATACCAACCGGTTATTCCTTCAACCTAGACGCGTTTTCCATCTACCTGACATTGGCCGCCGTATTTATCGCCCAGGCCACCAATACCTCGCTGGCGTTCTCAGATTTGCTGGCGATACTGGCGATTGCCCTGGTCACTTCCAAAGGCGCGCATGGTGTGCCTGGCTCCGCCATAGTCATCCTGGCCGCCACCTTGTCTGCCATACCAGCTATACCGGTAGTGGGCCTGGTGCTGGTGTTGTCCGTCGATTGGTTCATCGGCATCGCCCGTGCTCTCGGTAACCTGATCGGCAACTGCGTTGCTACCGTTGTCGTCGCCGCATGGGAGAAAGACATAGACAGAAGCCGCGCCCATGCAGTGTTGAATGGCGATACTGCCGCGATTGCCAGTTATGATCTGGCGAATAGCAAGGCAGAACTGGCGGCGGGATGATGCTGGTTTTCATACACTGACTGCGCCAGGTCAATATAAGTTGAATAAAAATAACGCCCAAGGATGGAAATCTTTGGGCGTTATCCTTATCAGGTTACAATTTCGCCTTAGCTCATCATGCAGCACGCTAGCTCCACAGGTAAATAAGAATATGACCGCCACCACCAATCCAGCCCAGGCAGATCAGGCAGACAGCTCAGAAGCCATCGCCCTAGACATCACCACGGCCATCGCCGAGCAAAGGCTGCCGCCCGGCACCAAGCTCAGGGAAGAGGCACTGGCGCGCATGTATTCCGTCAGCCGTACCAAGATCCGCGCTGCCCTGGTCATGCTGGCCAAGGACAAGCTCATTGACCTCGTGCCAGAAAAAGGTGCCTTCGTCAGCAAGCCCAGTGAGCAGGAAGCGCACGAGATATTCTTTGTCCGCCGCATACTCGAAGCTGCGCTGGTACGCGAATTCATCGCCAAGGCAACAGCAGAAGATTACGCCCGCATAGAACAACACCTGATCCAGGAACGCCAGGCCATCAGCGACAACAACGTACAAGAACGCTCAACCCTGCTCAGCGACTTTCACATCCTGCTCGCCAAAACCGCTGGCAATCAGGTATTGACCGACATCCTCATGAAGCTCGCAGGCCGCAGCTCCCTCATCACCATGCTCTACCAGTCCAGCCGCGACGCCAGTTGCTCTTCGGACGAACACGTAGAATTCATCAAGGCCGCAAAAGCCGGGGACGTAGAAAAAGCCGTAGAACTGATGTCCCATCACTTGCACCATGTTGAATCGGCGCTGCAATTCAAGGAAGTGGCGAAGAGTGACAAGAAGGATTTTATTTCGGCACTGCTGGCTTGAGTGAATTGGGTGGCTTGGGTTTTAGTGTGAAAAAGCGATTCTGGAAAACCAGGGTAACAAGCAATGTTCACGCGTTCTTAAGCGTATTTGCGATTATTTAGAGCTCATCGTTGGCTGGAGTCATTGAATGACGATTGACTGGGAATCATTTGGAATAGAGAAGAAATCATCTGTCGATTCACGGATTGTGTCTGCAGTACAGAAAAAACTAAATGTTATTTTCCCTGACTCGTATGTAGATTTAGTGATGCATTCTGACAGTGCGTGTCCGGAGATTTCTACATTTGAATACCAGAAAGAAGAGACATGCATTAGTGAATTTTTTGAGTTCACTGATGAAGTCAGGCAGTTTACTATTTCATGGTATGCACGACCCCACGGAGTTTTTAATCTACCGGAAAGATTTGTTCCCATAGCGAGAGATGCCGGAGATTATTTGATTTGTTTGAATTTTAATAAAAGTTCGCCTACGGTTGAGGTATTCGATCCAGCTTCGGGACAATCATTTTTCGTAGCCAATAGTTTCAGTGAATTTGTGAGCTTGTGGCATGAATAACGGTATCTACACGACCCGAGCAACTCTGATCATTGAACAACATGCGCAAAACAAAAATATTATCCAAACTCAACACCGAAAAAGAAAACCGCATCAAACAGCAATTCCCATTTTTGCAGAATATAGAAGATAGCATCGATCACGGCAATATGGGGCGCGTTGGCATGCTACAGAAAGAAATCAAGATGAATAGGCATAAGGTGGTGAGGCTTTTGAGCCCTGTTTTACTAATGACGGTATTCGCTACTGCTCAGGCTCAGTCCGGCGGATGCGCAATGACATATTCTCCACGAATGGGGGTTGAGGCTTTAGATGAATGTGCAGCGACGGTTCTGGCAACTGATACGCAACAATTGACCGCGTTAGGGGATATATTTTTAAATCGCAGGTCTTCAAGCTCAGATCGACAAAGAGCCATTTCTTATTACACATTAGCTGCTCAAGCAGGAGATGCAATAGCTCAGGTGAAACTGGGGCGAGTGCTTAAGGAAGAAAACGCACCTTCAGAAATATGGCTGCCTTGGATCGAGAAATCGGTGATGGCTGGTAACCGTGACGCGCTTGAGATGTTAACCAGTCATGGCTGGCTCAACGTCAACAATGAGGATCCCAATGATAAAGCCAATAAACAATTCTATTTGCAGACAATAATCAGGCTCATGGCGCAAAGGAATTTTGACGACCAGAGCTATTGCGATCTTGCTATCCGCATAGGGTATATGTATTACCACGGAATCGGTACTACAGAGAATCACCGGGAGACAATAGTGTGGTACGAGCGAGCAGGAAAAAGGGGGGCTTATAAGCCACGGTGGTCTGTTATTAAAATGTACCAAATCGGTGATGGCGTACCTGGTAATCCAAGAAAAGCAGAGCAGTTGCTGAAATTATTCCTCGAAGATCAAAAAAGTTTTTTTGTTGACCATCCTGCAGAATATGTAAACTGGTTGACTTCAGCCGCAAACATAGGAATTTCATCAGCAGCATTTCGCCTTGCGAATATATACGAAAAAGGAACTTATGGTGTAACGGCGAATAGTGCCACTGCCAAGCGCTGGAGGAGGCAGGGTCAGAAAATAGATGAATAATCACGATGGAAATTCCGTGCTGGCTTTGAGAGCATTGCTCAAGTTTTGATAATTTGCATGCAATAGCCATGACATGATCTGATCGTTTTCCGACTTTAAGACCGCGATTGTTAGATCAATCCTGTAGATACGATCAGCTTTGCGTAATCGTACACATGTTTACTCAGTCGGGGCTCTTGGTTGGACGCACAGTACAAATTACGCAGGCATCAAGCTTGAGATCGTTATGGCTGTTTCAGCGGTTGATATGTGTACGATTACGTTTCACTAATCGTATCTACACGACCTACATTTCATAGAAATTGACGACGTAATCGTGCACATTTATGCACCCCCGATCATCGAACAACATGCGCAAAACAAAAATATTATCCAAAGTTAGCATCGACAAAGAACACAGCATCAAGCTGCAATTCCCATTTTTGCAGAACATAAAAGAAAATATTGATCACGGCAATATGGGGCGCGTTGCCACCTCTGTGTTTGACCACTGGATCACTTGCGAGAGCGAGTATCCTCTATTGGATAATATAGACGCCGCTGAACAAGAAAACCGGAATAAGAAATTTCTGTCACACTGGGCTGCGATATTTGAAGCTACCGAGGTGTTCACGGTTCGTTACCGTGGTCAATGGCCACAAAAAGAGAAACTGGTCATCAAACAATATACCGACAAGGCTTGCTATCTGACGCAATGCAAGCAGAAAATGCTCAGCACGCCATTCCAGTTTCTCATCTTGCCGGAGTTTGATAGTCTCTACGTAGCATCGTGGGACGACACCCATGTGCTTTATTTTAATGACCGTCTGAGGGCTGAACCAGTTTTACGGCTTGCAGAAAAATCTGGATTGCATGTCCTGGAATACGATTAAATCAGGCTCAGCCTGTGTAGATACGATTAGCTTTGCGTAATCGTACGCATGTTGATTAACTCAAGATGCGTACAAAGAAATTCTATTCACAATTTCTAATTGAATCAGGAGTGATGAACCCGACAATCGCTGAAGCGCCCTTCACAAATCTCGCAGGCGCCAAGCTTGAGAGCGCTATGGCTGTTTCAACGATTTACATGCGTACGATTACGTTTCACTAATCGTACCTACACGAGTTAATCATTGGATTGATTTTCTCAAATCACTTACTCCCTATTCAAAGAATCAACACCAGCATGTGGTTGCCCTTGGGGGATCAGGCCAAATCTGTCACTCATGCGATGTTTCACTTTGAAGGCCGGTACATATAAGAAAATGCCAAAATAAGAAAACCAAAAATTGTCATGACGAGCCCCATTTTCACGTCTCTTTTTTCCCAAGGCCATCTGTTTTTTGTATAGTCATTCGCTAGATAAATGATCCTCATACTTCGTCCACCATGCAGGGTTTGCGAGGTAGCTTGATCAATGCTTTTCGTCACAGTATACTTTTCGCCTCGTTCTGTGACGAGTGTCAGGCGAACGTTGTTTTGATTGCTAGCTGGCCCAGAAATTTTCTCCAGTGGTTCAACCTGAGCGTTTCTTCCGAGGAGCTCGAAGTCGCGATTTTCGAGATAACCTCCCACTCCCTCATATAAACCCAGTGCAGAAAAACAGAAACCTAAAACACGAATTCTTCCAGCGAGTGACATGATTACTACATCCTTTTAAATATTTTTGAAATTTTATGAAGCTGCAAACCACCATGAGATGCGCAGGTTTGCATGCGTGCGATTACGTTTCACTAATCGCACCTAAGTCTGCTTAAGGCTTTGCGTTGTTGAAATTCCTAAGGGATGCAAAATTTTTTCAGCAACCCGCAAGTGTTTATCACATTCCAGAGCATTCATTTTTAAACCACCGCAAGCTTCCACATAACTGTTGTCATCCAGAAGGTCGGCTGACAACGCATATCGAACTGCCGCATACAGCACCGCATCTGCCTGTCTTAGCTTTCGCGCAGACAGTGCCAGAGCTTGTATAATAAATTGGACGTCAGAGACCATTTCAGCAATAGTGAGAATTGATAAGCAGCCAGCCATGATAGCGTCATCATTGGCAACAAGCATTCGTTGCTGAAGTGCTTTTTCAAATGCTATGAAGTCTGGACTATTCTTTACTGCACTCCAACTATGTTTGCTTTTTTCTTGCTCAATGAGTGAGTGAATTTCTGGAAATAAATTTTGTAACTCAATATCTGTACATGCTGGCATTAGTTTTGCAGTAGCTAAAAAATTTAGATTATCCATTAATAGTCACTGTAATAGAGAGTCAAAAACAGAGCTGCGCTGAAGCGCAACGGCTTCTGTTTTTTAGTGAGAGGCCTGTAATATGGTCAGCTTGATGTCACAGGCGCAGCAGGTGGTAATGCCGCCATGAGCTTCTGCATTTTCTCCAGATAAGCACTGGCTTCTGCTGCCACGTCTGCATCCGGGTAGCGTTGCAAGATCACCTTCACGATGGAAATTGCCTGCGCATATTTGCGGAAATGGTCGCCAGACAGGCGGGCGGCCAGCATGTATACGGCGGGGATATCTGCATGCTTGGGGTTCTTTTTGTCAAAGCCCTGTATCAAATTCATCGCGCCCTTGAAATCATTGCTCGCAAAAGCACTGCTGGCAACTTGCAGGATATCGTCAGGCTGCACTTCAAAAGCCTGGTCGCGGTTTTTGAGTTCGCTCAGCATGTGCATAGCTTTTTCGTGATAACCGGCTTTGCCCAACACCAGCATATAGCGTCGTGCCTGTTCGCAGATGCGCTTTTCATCGCCTTTGCGCAGCAATAACTGATACAGCTTTTCATTCAGGGTCAGGTTGCCACGCTCGTAGCGCATTTCATCTTCCAGTATGCGCAAGGCAGCATCCAGTTCACCTCTCATCAAGAGTGCGTCGATACGCTGTATGAACGGGTCAGAAGACGCAGGCGCTGGATTATCCTGCGCCTTGGACTGCTCCCTGTGCGTATCAAAATCCACTGCCACAGGCAAACCGAGTTGTTGATGGTATTGATACAGCACATAGCCCATCATCGAATAGGTTGCCAGGATCAAGTAAAAATTCAAAAAAGTCATCAGCGGCACGCTCACGAAGGGCGACCAGGTAGCCGGTATCAGATGACGCAAGCCTTCTATGCTCAACAAAACTGCACCAAAGATTGCCCATACCACGAAATAGGAAGCACCCATACCACGTATGAAGAACAGCGCCGTCGCAGGGTTGAGGGCACGCCAGGCATTGTCTTCAATCGCCAGCACCATCACCGCAGCGGGTATGGGCAGGGCAAACAGGATGGCAAGCACATAAAACCATTTGGCGAAATGCACATCCGGCGCCATGAATTTATCCATCCTGCTGCGCGGCTGGTTGCTGCTTTCTTCTACACTATTATCTTGCGCACCGGCTTGCTTACCATAGGTCAGCTCCGCCTCACGCATGGCAATGCGCCGGGCTGCTTCATCACTGCCATCGCTGCTGGCCTTGGGCGCAGCCATATCATACTGACTGAGGGCTTTAGGTTCATCCGGGTCGGCGCTGTCGTCATCCTCATCTGTTGGCGCAGGCCTACGGGCAGGGGAGGCCTCATTGCCCGCTATTGCCGCCAGCGATGCTGCCGCAGGCATTTGCACACTTGCGGCACTGGTTTTGGATGAGATCGCAGGTGCATTCGCATCCGGCTTCATGGCATAAGTGCCAACCACGACCATCAAGAGAAAATATAGCAAGAACACCAGGTTCTGCTTATAGGGGCGTTTGTCTTTATTACCCCAGACAGTAATGTCATCCCATTTTGGATTCAGTTGCCCCATCGACGCCATTTCCATGACCGCATAGGCATAGCGCAAAAAGAACAGCATCAGCAAGCCGCGAAACATGCCAAACGCAAACACCGTCACGACACTCAGGGCCGACAGGCCCGCAATCATGATCAGCGGTGCAGGCTTGAAAGGAAACAGCAAAAACGCAGGCAGGCGCTGCAAAAATGGCGTGATATCGTCTTGGTAAATCTTGATCTGGGGTTCTGTGGACATGGTTTGAATTATTGTTATGCGCTGTAAAAGCGTTGTATAGGTGCGGGAGGTGCGGGCAACCCGGCAATATAAACGTAGTCAGGGTTGTGTGCAAGGTGGTTGCTGGAGGGAATGATTTTGTGGGGGAATATTAGTTGCTATGGGCAAATTCATTGCCATCCGCGATGGCTTTGGCATATCTAGTTGATTAAAGCACAGTTGACATAGGACTTATGTACGACTACGTGTCACTAATCGTACCTATGCGTACTAGATATTTATGTCACGCCATTGGGTTTTAGTTTGCTAATGATTAGTAATTAATTGCAATTTATAATAAGTAAATATTAATAAGTAGATGAGGGTGTAATGATTGATCGTGACCAAGAGACAATGGACTTTAAGGTAACTGCGTTAAATCCAGATGGTCTGAAATGTAATAAAAGCATTTCTAGTGTATGGGTGAGGGAAGAAGCATATCTTATTAGCAGGTCTGATTATTCTAGAACTTTGATACGTGATGTTGAAATTGGACAGGAAATTCTGGGTCGTTGTGAAAAAACTGGTGAAGTAGGGTATCGCAAAGTCAAGAATGTATTTGTCGCAGAAAATGTGCCGACTTATCTACTTTATTTTCAAAGTGCGGATGAGAAAAATGACGATATATTTACAATGGAAACATCTGCGAACACAAATTTATGGGTAAGTGAGCAGGGATGGGTAAGCTTAATAAATTTGCGAGCTGGCGATAAAGTCGAATCCTTGGATCACGCTACCTTTTTGGACTTATTTAAAGCCAATCGAAAGTCTATAACTGTAGAAAATAAAAAAAATACAGTTTTTGCAGTAAAGGCCACCGGTATGTTGAGAAAAATGTACAGTCTCGAATTGGAAGATTTTTATACCTATAGCATATATGGGTCTAATTTATGGTTACGCGATGCCTTGGAAATGGAAGGTTTCTCTCCAAGTAGGGAAACTAAATCACCACTAGATGCATTAAGAATTTGTGGTTGTAGCGGAATGGGAGAACAGCAATATGTTTTGAATGAAGAACATTTGCAGTTAGAACTTAGTATTGTACGAACCACCACGAGGCTAGTATCGCGTTGTGATAAGACTGGCGAGCAGACCTTTAGTCAAGTTCGCCACATCTTACATCACCAGGGAATTGAAATTTGTGATGTTTTTTATACGCATAATGGACAAAAAAGATGCGCCGGGATGTCCTATGCGCAGGAGTTACTTGTTAAAGGGCGCGGTTGGGTCCGGGCAACTGATCTTATTCCTGGTGATGTGTTCGAATCTGGACCCGGTAATGTTACAGTTGTAGATTACGTGCAAACTGAATGGGGTGGAGAACCAGATGATTCCAGTTTTTTTTCGTTTATTTTGAACGGCAATAACAATTTTTGCTTGGGCTGGGACGGCGAATTGTGCGCACGCGGATTTAGATTTGATGTCTGAATTCCGTGTGAGGTGGCTTTTAATTAATATCCACTTAACTTAATAGCCTATTCCAGGCGCACATCAAAAAAGGACTGATGTGGCAAGTTTAAAAGACCTGTTGTTGTTTCAACGCTTTGCTTGCGTACGATTACGTTTCACTAATCGTACCTTGCTGTTGTTCTTGCGATGTCTTGACTTTTAGCGCTTTGAGCTCAAGCAAAAATTCCTCACCAGCGCGGATACAATTATCAAGCATCCAGTTCAAGGTTTTTGCATCCCAAATGCCTGCCGATGCACCAATTCGTATCGCGATGACATCACTCTCAGACATGCCCGCCATCGCCAGTTGATTGAGTTCCGCCTTGAGCGCATGGATGTGTTCCGGGGCCAGTCTTTCGACGACATAATCGAGGACGAATTCTATCCATGGCTGATCGTTAGAGCGTAATATTTTCTTGATATGAGGGATAAGTGGATCTCCAACCGTGACGAGGAAGTCCGCAATAGGTATCGCAATCGGATAATTGATATCCTGCAGCCAAATAAACAGACCTTCGAGTATGGGCTCTGCGGCTACTGGCCCCGCAGCAATCACTGCTTTTACTCTTTCGTGATCATGCTTGTTTCTTGGGCACAGATTTTCGGATGACATGGGGGAGACTTTCTTAAGATTTGAGCAACGATTTTTATTTTGCATCACAACGCGCGTAGGATTACGGAAATCTAATCACATCTACGCGGGCGACTCGGCTAATTGCACCTCAGCGGGCTCAAAAACCAACAGCAGTGCTAATCACAGGCGAGAAATCCATTATGGACAGGTCATCGTCGTGAATCATGAAGTACAGGATGCCGCTATCCGTACCCCACATGAAATTGTCGTCAGAGTTCAGTTGCAATAGCAGTCGCCATTTTTTCGCTGCTTTCCAGCCATTTCGATCTGGTTTGGGGTAATGTCCATTGCGCCTGTATTCTGCATCAGCTTCCCTGTCATTGTTTTGCAGAATATCGGGGTAGCCACCAAGGCGGTGCGTGTTGCCGCAGGCAGATTCTGGCTGATGCTTTTCCAGAAAACTCCTGTACTCTTCCAGCTCCATATCGGAAAATAACTGTCCTTCTACAATTGCAGCGTCTGTTTGTGGCCAGGTAGCAGCACCTTTTATCAGTGTAACGGGTTGACTATCCAAATACGGCATATCGGTATACTCGTTGCTTGCCATGCCAGCAGTTTGGTTTATCCACAGAACGCGTGTTGCAACTGGATTAAATTCTTCATCAAGAAGAACTTCATAATCTTTATCAACACTTACGAAAAAAAGCAGAAACCCCTTATCAGGGAATGGATTTTCGGGAAGCAATAAAGCAGCTTCCCGTAGATCAAGCTGGCAAAGCAAGAGCATGGGCTGCCCAGCATGTATAGGCCATGCCTGCTGGTCGAGCAGAGAGGGCAAACCATACATGAATGAATTTGTATGTACATTGGCATCACCTGCCTTTATGGGTGTCAATTCCAGCGAGGGTTTATGAAAAATTTTTAAAGCGGTAGTTAACGATGATTGCTGTTGAGTGCCTGTGGTTCCTCTGGCAGACTTTCCTGGCTGTATGATTGGTCTCCATATCAATTCCCTGATGCTGAAATGCATAATCTCTTTTTGCGACAAAATAAAAACACCCTCATCGCCAATGATCAGATCAGGGAAGTAGTTTATTTCGGGAGTAAAAGTTGCGGGTGAATATTCATTGACAATCTTGGGGAAATCGAAATTTGCTATCAGGCCCTGTTTCAGGTCAATCATGGCGCTTGTATCTGACTCTTGCGCTAGTAAAAACTTACCTGTGTGAGATAGGGCAATATGTAGTTGAGTCGTATTGGATGCACGTGGGAAGGGGCGTAGCAATTGCAGTAAATTGCCACCATCATCAATAATCTCTACCATGCCACCCTGATGCGCCATGGCGAATCGCTCTGTGCCACTGGCGGCAGCGATAGGGCGGTATGCATTCTTGTTGTATTTGGGTTGATAGATGGCGATATCCATCCCTGAGTCCAGCGACCTGATTTTACAGGTAGGATCATGATAATTTGTCTGCAATAACCTGGTTTGCGAAAATACGAAGTCACCTGATGTGGGTATGAGTTTATTCGCCATCACCAACTGACTAGTCTCAAACTTCAGCACCAGCAATTGGGTGGCCAGGGCGACATGAATATGGTTGGAGCCACTTGCCATCACGACTACTTCGTTAATACTGTCCTTTGCATAGGCAGGTACAATCAACTGCAAGCGTTCACATAAACTGGTGGCTGTTTCTTCATAGATGATGGAATTTGCGCTTACGTTAATGACACGAAATAAAGTATTGGCTGTGGCATCAGCAAATACTAACAACACCAGACCGTTGCCAAGTGAACAGGCTTTTGTCGGCGCGACGAAATATTCATCATTCGCTTGTGCTAAGCACCATTCCAATTGTTTTGTCACCGCAAATGTGGCACATCGCAATTTGTCACGCTGGGAATTTGCTGCCGCAAGTAACGTGGCAAGAGGCACATGGCGTGTGCAAATCAAAAAACGATCATGTTCTATTTTGTTTTCATCATACCAGCGGGCATAACCAAATTGCTTGGCTGGCAAAGGCATGTAGGCAGTGCTGGCTTCTGTCAATGCCAACATGCCATATGGAGCAAGATCGATTAAACGTTCGCTATAGATCAAGCTCGAACCCGGCTCCATTCTGTTTGTAGGATTAGCCCGTACAAGGTGCGATTAGCAGAGAGTGATAGCACGTTTGTATTGCGTCAAAATAACTGCAGCGGCCAAAAAATATTCTACCTGAAAACTAGCTTTAAGGCATAACGAATGATCTACTTCGTCACAATCCCAAACGTCCCCTGAGCCTTATCGATGAGGCCAAAGAAGCGTACCAAATCTATCTTGCTGCCATCCACCTTCAAGTCGTCACTGAACAGCGTATCTTTGACACCCGCTGTCCCTGCCATCATCTTGATGAAGATGGGTTTGGTCAGTGTCAGCGTGGCGTTCGCATCTTTTACCGGTTCTGCTTTTTTGTGATGCAGTACCGCGTTTTCTATCCATAGCACGTAAGACTCTTTGGTGTCGGTCAGTACCAGGTTGAGCTTGTAGTCTTTGCCTTCGGCGTCAGGACCATTCAGGCCGGCGGCCATGGCTTCGAGGAATCGTTCTATCGGGGTTTGGCTGAGCATGTCTATCATGGCCGCGCGGTTAACGCCTTTGGCGGGTGGGCCGTTGCGTAGTTCGTTGGCGGCGGTGAGGTAGCTGTTGCGCCAGGTGGATGCTTCTGCTGCATAGCCCATTTGTTCGTAGGTGCGTGCCAGCAGTTCTTTGGCGTTTTTGTTGTTGCTGTCGGCAAAGACGACATGGTTCAGCAGCTCGGCTGTCCAGCGGTATTCTCCCTTGTCGAATGATGTTTGTGCAGCGGTGATGGCTTTGTCTGCGCCGCCGAGCAACTCGACATAGTGTTTGGCTGATTCCTGTGGTGGCAGGCGGTTCAGGTTGGCGGGGTTGCCGTCATAGGCGCCTATGTAGAACTGATACACGGCTTTGACATTGTGGCGCAGATCGCCGTAGTAGCCGCGTGCGCCGAAATAATTTTCCAGTGATTTGGGCAGTTTGATTTTGTCGGCGATTTCGTAAGGTGTGTAGCCGGCATTGATGAGGCGCACAGTCTGGTCGTGGGTGTATTTATAGACATCGCGCTGCCTGGTGATGAATTCTGCGATGCGTGGCTTGCCCCAGATGGGCCAGTTGTGCTGGCCAAAGTAGACGTCTGCATCGGCGCTTTGCGCGAGTGCCTGTTCGAGGTAGGTACTCCAGCGTTGTGCATCGCGGGCTTTGGCACCGCGCACGGGCAAGAGATTGTGCATGGTTTGCGCGAGTATCTCGGCACCGGCATAGGCTTTTTTATCGGGGATGCTGAAGGTCAGTTCTGACGGTGCTTCTGCACCTGGCACATTGTGGAAGACAAAGTTCACACCATCGAGTGTCAGCTCTTGCGTTTCTTTGGTGATGAGCTGGTTGGGTGCCAGCACGCCTATGCTGCCGTAGGCGACAGCTTTACCCAGGCCGGTATCGACCAGACCCTTGGGTGAGCGTTCAAGGTCTTTGCCAAACTGGTAGCCAGAGCGCCTGGCCATGGCGGTGCCGACGAGGATGTTTTCGCTGGTGGCTTCTTCCATGAAACCATCTGGCGCGATGACGGGGATGTTTTTGCTTTTGACTTCTTCTGGCGTGATGACACCGAGTGCACCACCAAAATGGTCGGCATGGCTGTGGGTGAAGACGATGGCAGTCACGGGCTTGTCACCAAGGTGCTTGCGTGCAAAGGCAAGGGCAGCAGCAGCGCTTTCTTTTGAAGTCAGCGGGTCGACAATGATCCAGCCTGTCTTGCCTTCTATGATGCTCATATTGGCGATATCAAAACCGCGCAACTGGTAAATGCCATCAGTGACTTTGAACAGGCCGATTTGGGCATTGAGTTTGGCATGCCGCCACAGGCTGGGGTTGACGGTGGCGGGGGCTGCGCCATCAATGAATTTCCATGCATCGAAATCGATGAGCACTTCACCTGCGGGGCCGAGGATTTTGCCTTCTGGCTTGGCGATCAGACCACGTTTGGCATCTTCAAAGTCTTGCTGATCATCTAGCGGCAGGCTTTGCGCCATGTCGGCATTGGCATTGACAGTGGTGGTCGTGGCGTCACCCATGGGGGCGTTGCTGGCCTTTTGTCCGCAGGCGCTGAGGATGAGTCCGCTGGCAAGGCTGCCGATGAGCAGGGCGGCGAGAGGTGTTAACTTTAAGTGAGGCATGACAGTCTCCAATATTTATTTTATGAAAGAGCGTAGGGCAGCGAATTGTAGTTGTCCAATGCATTCTTAAGCTAAAATCAATGCGCTGCATGCATGGATGTGTTGAAATGATAATGCTCAAGAACTGCGCGCATTGCTGACTTTTTATGCTGTTTCTTCAGGTAAGGGCTATGGGACATAATGGAACTGAAGCGGCTCAAACATGTAGTTGCCCTGGCAGATGAAAAGAATTTTGCCCGCGCTGCAGAGCGCGTGCATCTGTCGCAATCGGCCCTTAGCCGTAGCATACAGGCGGCCGAGGCTGAGTTGCAGGTGCAATTGTTTGACCGGGGCACGACCGAAGTGTTGCCTACTCCTGCAGGCAGCTTTTTTATAGACAGGGCGCGCAAGCTGGTGTTTGACAGCAATTGCCTGCAAAGGGATATTGAGTTATATCGCAGCAAGCAGATAGGTGAACCGGCGATAGGCGTGGGGCCATTTCCGGCGGCGACCTTGCTGCCCATGCTGATGCCAGAATTGCGACAGAATTTTGCCGGCGTCCGCTTGCGGGTAGAAGTCAATAACTGGGAATACCTGGCCCAGCATCTGCGGGCTGAAGAGCTGGATTTTTTTGTCGCAGATACGCGTGATCTGCCGCCAGACCAGGACCTGGATATTGATTTGCTGGCGCGCCAGCGTGGCGGTTTTTTTGTGCATGCCGGGCACCCGTTATTGAGCAAGGCAGAAAGGCTGCCTGCGGATATCCTTGATTATGGCCTGGCATCCGTGCGTTTGCCGCAGGCGATACGCAAGGCACTGGCGCAATTGCTGGGTTTGCCAGCAGGCGCCGCCTTGCCAATTGCGCTTGAGTGCGATGACGTGCTGACGCTGAAGCGTGCGGCCCTGGAGTCTGACACCATACTGGCGGCCATCAATGCTGCGGTGGCAGATGAAATCCAGCGTGGCCTGATGCTGCCGCTGGTGATTGCGGGTATACCGAATATGCATTCTGAGGTAGGCATAGTTTCGCTGCGGGGCCGCAGTCATTCACCAGTGGCGCAGCATGTCATAGCACGCTTCAAGGAATTGGCTGAACTGCATGCAAGGCAGTAAGGGACTGCTCAATGCTTATGCTGCTTCAATCTATCAATGTCTTTACCAGCGTGCGGCCATCCGGCATTGTGGCTTCTTGCCGCAACATGATTTGGCTTTGCTTGGCAAACCAGAATTTGGTGACCGTACCTGGCCGGTTGTAATCGGTGGTCACCAGCCAGCAATCGACATTGCCTGCTGGCCCGGCGATGCTCTCTTCACCTGCTACCTTGAAGCTGTAATAGGCTGGGGCACTGGTGCTGCCAGGGTGGTAGAAGTTGACCCTGGCTTCATAGCCTGCTGCGAGGGGCAGGGTTTGCAGGAATTCGATGTCGGTTTCAAAATTGTAGGTGGCTACGGCAGATGGCATGACAAAATCTTTCTGGCTATTGTCGGCGAGATCTTTCATGCCAGTGATCTTGTCGGCGCTGAAGGTGAAGCCTTCTACCAGATGTTTGCCGTCTTTGTCGGTAATGCGCTCATGGCTGATGGGGGTAAAACTGGGGAATTGTGCCCATGAATCGAGGAGCTTGGTAGCCGCTGTTGTGTTGGCTTGGGTGGCCTGGGTGGACACTGGTGCGCTGGGCGGTATGGCTGCGCCATCCCAGCGCTGGCGTATGCGTATGCGCTTTTCGCCATTCTGCTCTGTGATCTGTACTTCGCGCGACCAGATATCAACAGGGACATTGCTGTCGCCACTCTTGAAATAGCGCAGATAGTGATGCGTGCCATCTTTCAGCAGGGCGATACGCGACAGGGTTTTGCCGGGGGACAGGGTCTCAGTGGCAGCCTGTGCATGGTTGAAGCTGGCAAATAGCAGGGCCAGGGCAGGGAACACAATTGATCGCATTATTGTCTCGCGGTATGAGGATAGAGAAGATTTGAAATTTGCAATACTGAATTCTGGAATCAGACTGATGCTTTGCCACTAAGTTCCTGCATAGATACAGGTGCGGGTATTTAAAAGTAAAAACTGCTGCACATACCGGACAAGAAAGTCGCTAAAATCTTGCTCTGAACAAATTTACCGGAGCCAGCCTTGTCCCTGCATCACCGCCATCGCAGCCACCATAGTCACCATAGCAAACTCGACAGTAGCGTTCTTTCCAGCGTACCCGGCATCAGCTATGGCTTTGGCAATGCACGTGACTTTGTCCCCGCCAGCCTGAGCGGGTATTGGGACACCGTGCCCAACAAGCTGCAGGTACATGGCATACGCGTGGTGGAGGTAACGGAAAACCATCAGCAATGTGGTGATGCAGATGCTTTTTTCACGCGTCTGCCGGGCATACCCGTGACCGTGATCACTGCGGACTGCGTGCCGGTGTTAATGGCCAGGCGTGACGGCAAGATGATAGCAGTCGCCCATGCGGGTTGGCGTGGCATCGTCGGCGGCGTGGTGCAAACCTTGTGGCAGGAACTGGCTGCGCAGGGTGAACAGCCGCAAGACTGGGTGGCGGCTATAGGCGCGCACATAGGCCCATGCTGTTTTGAAGTCAGCGAAGAGCTGGCGGCCGATTTTGTGCGGCAGTTCCCGGACCTGGATGCCACAGCGATTAACCCGCGTTACCGCCATGTAGATTTGAATGTACTGGTCAGGCGAGCCTTGCAGCAAATCGGTATCAGCGAGATAGACCATGCCGTGCCTTGCACGATGTGCAGCAAGACAGCAGAAGGCAAATATGTTTATCGCAGTTATCGCCGTGGTGACCGTAATTCTTTTCAACATTCAGGGCTGGTGATTTTGCCTTGATCTGATTTCTAAACCTTGTCTTGCGCGTGTTGGCTCAGGTAGCCAAGAAAATTGCTGGCAATGGGGGACGGGCGTTTGCCTTGCAGGTGAACGATATACCAGTTCGACATGATGGGAAAGTCCTGTACGTCCAGAACGCTCAGATTTTGATCTGTCAAATGATCACCCAGCGCATGGCGTGACAGAATGGTGATGCCCATGTCGGCAGCAACTGCCTGTTTGATCGCCTCGTTGCTGCCGAGTTCCAGTCTGACCACGGGTGTGATCTTATTCTCACTAAAGTAGTGCTCACACGCCAGCCTGGTGCCAGAGCCCCGCTCACGCAGGATAAAGCGTTCATTTAATAACTGGGCAAATTGCAGCCGTTTTTTTCCTGCCAGAGGATGCTGCAAGGGCGCAACCACGACCAGTGGATTTGGCAAGAATACTTGTTTGACGACGTCGATGTCCTTAGGGGGGGTGGACATGATGTAGATATCGTCCAAATTGTTTCTCAGGCGCTCGACGACGCCGTCACGGTTTTGCACTTCAAGTGCGATATCAATTTCTGGATATTCCCTGCAAAAATCACCCAGCATACGTGGGATAAAGTATTTCGCGGTACTGACCACGGCCACGCGCAGGCTGCCCTCGGTCAAACCTTTCATGGCTGCGATTTGCTGTTCAAAGCTGCCCCATTCATGCGCCAGACTGCGGGCGGTACTCGCCAACTCTTCGCCTGCCTTGGTCAGGTACAGTTTTTTGCCTATCACTTCATACAAGGGCATACCTATGGTGTCCGTCATTTCTTTCAGTTGCATGGACACCGTGGGTTGTGTCACATGACAGGCGCGTGCAACAGCACTAATGCTGCGCAGCTCTGCCAGGCGTATGAATATCTGCAATTGTCTAAATGTGATGTTCATAGGTTTTTATCTATGATTGTACTTAAAAAAATTGATTTTACCTTATGATAACCTGCGCTTACCATGCCTGCCATCGATATACTTAAGGCAGATATGCAGAGCTTACTTGACCCCGCCATCCTCTTTTTTATCTTTGGCATCCTGGCTGGTTTGATGAAATCAAATCTGGAGATTCCCTCGCAGATTGCCAAATTTCTGTCTTTGTATTTACTCATGGCCCTGGGGCTGAAGGGTGGTTTTGCGCTGGCGCATTCTGGCCTTAACTTGCAACTGGTAACCAGCCTGGGCTGCGCGGTTGCATTGGCGCTGATTGTTCCCGCATTGTCTTATCTGGCCTTGAAGCGAATTCTGCCAGCCCTTGATGCCGTTGCTGTGGCGGCGACTTATGGTTCTGTCAGTGCAGTCACGTTTATTACGGCGGTGCAGTACATGGATACACGTGCTTTGCATTACGGTGGTCACATGGCGGCTGCGATGGCGCTGATGGAGTCGCCAGCGATATTGTTTGCCGTGATCGTGGCAAACACAGTGCGCAAGCGCCACGCGAATGCTGGTGAGCCCGGCGCTGTACCTACACTGAGCAAGATACTGCACGAGTCCTTGACGGATGGTGCGCAATTGCTGTTATTGGGCGCCATGCTGGTGGGCATACTTTCCGGTGAGGCAGGCAAGGCATCGATGCAGCCATTTTCTGGCGACCTGTTCAAAGGCATGCTGGCGTTCTTTCTGCTTGATATGGGCTTAAAGGCTGCACGCAACCTGGGACAATTGCGTGGAAAGTCTCCCTTGCTGATTGCCTATTCCTTGCTGGCACCGCTGGCCCATGCCGGAATTGCGCTGATCCTTGCGGCCCTGTTCAGCGTGCCTGCAGGGGATGCTGCGCTGTTGATGGTCCTTGCTGCCAGCGCCTCCTATATTGCAGTACCGGCGGTTTTGCGCTTTGCTATTCCTGAGGCTTCACCAGCACTGTATTTGGGCATGTCACTGGGTATGACCTTCCCATTCAATATCTTGCTCGGTATCCCTTTGTACATGACAATCGCTCATCATGTATTGATTTGAAACTGCCTCACCTGATTTGCCTAAAAAGCATACAATCTTGCATGCCTGATTGGACTTGTTCAACTTTAGCGGACTCAGCATGAGCAAACATACCCTGAATATTAATGGCCAGTTGCAGGCCGTAGATGTCGCCCCCGATACCCCCTTATTATGGGCGCTGCGCGACAGCCTGAACCTGGTTGGCACCAAATATGGCTGTGGTGTGGGGCAGTGCGGTGCCTGTACCGTGCATATCAATGGCTCACCCACCCGCTCTTGCCTGGTGCCGGTATCTTCGCTAGGCAAACAAAAAATCACTACCATAGAAGGCCTGGACGCCAAGGCCACGCACCCGCTGCAAACTGCCTGGCAAGAGCTGGACGTGCCGCAATGCGGCTATTGCCAGGCTGGCCAGATCATGTCGGCTGCTGCCTTGCTCAAAGACAAGCCCCATCCTACTGATGCTGATATCGATGCGGCCATGGGCGGCAACCTGTGCCGCTGCGCGACCTATATACGCATACGGGCAGGCATACACAGGGTGGCAGAGCTGGCTAATGGCAATATTGGCAAGAGCGGCAAGAGTGGCAAGAAGAAGGTGGCGAAATGAATAAACCTGCAAATATTTCTGCTGAGCCAAAAGTCAATTCTCCGGCACGCCGTGACTTTTTACGCATGTCAGCATTTACTGGCGGTGGCCTGGTATTGGCCTACCTCGGTGCTGGCGACAGTGCGCTGGCGCAGATCAGCAAGCCTGCGGCTAATGCAACAGGTGGCGCAACAGACTTTGTCCCGCATGCCCTGATACGTATAGGCAGTGACGGCACGGTGACCCTGGTGTCCAAACAACCAGAGATAGGCCAGGGCATCAAGACTTCGCTGCCCATGGTGATAGCCGAAGAGCTGGAAGTGAACTGGAAAGATGTGCGCATCATCCAGGGTGATCTTAATCCCGCCTATGGCAGCCAGGGCGCTGGTGGTTCAACTTCCACACCGACAAACTACAATGAATTCCACAGGCTGGGCGCCACTGCACGCACCATGCTCGTCAGTGCCGCTGCACAGACCTGGAATGTGCCAGCCTCTGAATGCCATGCGGCGGACAGTGCCGTGCACCATGCAGCCAGCCAGCGGAAACTGACGTATGCGGCACTGGCCGCCAAGGCCGCTAGCCTGCCTGTGCCAGATGCCAAGGATGTCAAACTCAAGGACCCGGCGCAATTCAAGCTGCTGGGCACACGCATAGGTGGCGTTGATAATGCCGCCATCGTCACCGGCAAACCGCTGTTTGGCATAGACGTGAAATTACCCGGCATGCTGTATGCCGTGTATGAAAAATGCCCGGTATTCGGTGGCAAGGTCGTCAGTGCCAATCTGGACCATATCAAGGCACAGCCTGGCATTAAAGATGCTTTTGTCATTGAAGGCACGGACAATCTGCGTGGTCTCATGCCCGGCATTGCCATTATCGCCGAGACTACCTGGGCAGCCTTCAGCGCCCGCAAGCTGCTGGAAGTTAAATGGGACGAAGGCAAGGGTGCAACTGAAAGCTGGGCTGCCTTTGCCGAGCAAGCCAAAAAACTGTCTAGCCAGCCAGGCACTGCCACTTTGCGCAAGGATGGCGATGTTGCCGCAGCCATGGGTAAAGCCGCCAAAACGGTGGAGGCTGCCTACACTTACGCCTTCATCTCGCATGCGAGCATGGAACCACAAAATTGCACGGCAGCCTACAATGCAAAAGAGAGTAGCCTGGAAATCTGGGCGCCAACCCAATTACCAGAATCTGGCCAGGCGCTGGTGGCCGATGTACTTGCCATGCCCAAGGAAAAAATCAAGCTGCACATTACCCGCAGCGGTGGTGGCTTTGGCCGTCGCCTGAGTTCTGATTTTATCGTCGAAGCCGCCGCGATTGCCAAACGTGTCAATGCACCCGTCAAGCTGACCTGGTCACGCGAAGATGATATGCGGCATGATCATTTCCGGGCAGGTGGCTTTCACTTCTTGCGTGGTGCTGTGGATGACAAGGGCAAGCTCACTGCCTGGCACAATCATTTCGTCAGCTTTGGCAATAAAGTCATGCGCGATGGCAAGCAGCAATTGCAGGCGGGCAGCGGTGCCGGTTTGTCGGGGGATGAATTCCCTGGCCGCTGGCTCGACAATTGCCTGCTTGAACAGACGCTGATGGAATGCAATATCCCCATGGGCCCATGGCGTGCGCCGGGCAGCAATGTGTTTGCCTGGGTATTCCATAGTTTTATTGATGAGCTGGCGCATGCAGCAGGGCGCGACCCCGTGCAGTTCCGCCTCGATATCCTGGGTGATAAAGAAATCGTGCCAGGCACGGGGGAGCGCGGCCAGCCCTACCATGTGGGCCGCATGAAGCGTGTCTTGCAGGAAGTGGCAACCAGGGCAGACTGGGGTAAAAAGAAATTCCCGCGCGGCCAGGGGCAGGGCATCGCCTTCCATTTCAGCCATCGCGGCTATATTGCCGAGGTGGCCGAGGTTACCGTCAGCAAACAGGGAGAGCTCAAGGTTGACAGGGTGGTCGTGGTGACCGATATCGGCTCGCAGATCGTTAACCTCAGCGGTGCCGAGCATCAGGTATATGGCTCAGTCCTCGATGGTATCAGCACCCTGATGTACCCCGAGCTAGATATCCAACGTGGCCGTGTCGTGCAGGGCAATTTCAATGAATACCCGCTGTTGCGCATCAAGGACAGTTATACCAAGATAGAGGCGCATTTTCTGAAGACGGATTTTCCTGTGACGGGTTTGGGTGAGCCAGCCTTCCCGCCACTGGCACCGGCTGTGTGTAATGCGATTTTTGCAGCGACGGGCAAGCGGGTCAGGCAGTTGCCTTTGACGCATACGGATTTGAGCTGGAGTTGACGCTGGCAAAAATCTTGATGCATTGATGCGCTAATGAATTGATGCGTCAGTCGATTATTGTTTGCGGTTTTCGCAATACTCAATGAACAAAGATAGTGCGTCCTTGAATGACGCATTATCTTGTAGTGTCTGAACTTGTTTTTCAGTGTTTTTTTCTGAGTATTTTAGGGATGTTGGTTTTTGTTTTGCCAGCGCGATCAAATGTTTTTCATCATATTGCCTGAGTAAAAATTCCCATTGCCGGGCACTGCTGTTATCCGGTGTTTGCAATAAGCTGACCCTCGATACCGCATCCACACTGAACACCAGTTTGCGTGCGTCTGCCGACAAGCCTTCACCAGTGGCTTTAAGATAAGCTTCTTTTAACACCCAGAATTCATAAAATTTTTGTGCCCTGGTTTTGTCGTCAGCCAGGTTGATTTCTGCAATTTCTTCCTTGCTACAAACCACACCCATCAAATCATCCAGATTGACATCATGGTTAAATAATTCGACATCCACGCCCAGCTCTGCGCCGTATTGCAAGGCCACCACGACCAGTTGACCAGCGTGAGAAATGCTGATGGCAGGGGCCACAATATTGTCATTGACGAAGCTGATTGATGGTTTACCCGTAGCAGCGGTGATGATAGATATTTCTTCAGGCGGGACGCCAGTCATTTTTCCTGCTGCCAGTTTCACTAATGCACGGCCACCGAGGTACCTGTCCCTGTCATCCTGTTGCAGATAGCGTTGGGCACGTATTTGTTCTGTGCTCGTTAGCAGGGTTTGCAATCCGGTCCTGTAGGTGCGCAGGTGATCGAGTCTGGCTATCCATATTTCTGCTGCCGGGCTTGGGTACATATTCTTTGCGTGGGTAGTTATAGACAGGTTATATTCATTTGTGCTGCATTATATTGAGAACGCTGAGAAAGGAATAGTATATTGAAAATCATCGCCTACCCATTTGCAGGTGGCAGCAGCTATAGCTATGCAAAACTGTCGCGCGAGCATGCACATGAGTGGCTGGTGCTTGATCCGCCTGGACATGGCAGCAATATGCGCCAGCCTTTGATGCACAGCATACCCGAGATGGTAACGGCCTTGCTGGAGCCTACGTTGCGCGCAAGTGCTGGCAAGCCCTATGTCCTGTTTGGACATAGCATGGGGGCTTATATCGCGCTGGCCATGCTGGACAGGCTGGTGGAGTTGGGCGCCAGCCTGCCACAAAGACTGGTGTTGTCAGGTGCTGCCGCACCGCATAGCCGCGCTTCAGAACATCATGCAGAACTGCCGCACAAGGAATTTTTGAAATGGGTGGCAAACATGGGTGGCATTTCAGCAGAAGTGCTGGCAGAGCCACAATTGATGGAATTATTTGAGCCTATCCTGCGCGTAGACATAGGCGCAGCAGAAGCCTATGTTGACGGCAGCCAGCGCCAGCATGATGTACCTGTGCGGGTGCTGCTGGGGCAAGATGACAGGATAGCGCTGGCCGATGGTATGGCCTGGGCGGATTGTTTTGTGAATGCGCCTGAAGTACATAGCTTTGCAGGCGGACATTTCTTCCTGTTTGATGAAGTCGAAAAAGTACAAAGTCTGATCGCCTGAGTGAAAAAAGCGTGGTCCCGGGCAGGACCACGCTTGACTATATCAATACAGACCAGTTTTAGACTGATTTTAGAAACGATACAGCACAGACGCCTCAATCGCACGGCCAAAGATAGGGCGGGCAAAGACCACGCTGCTGCCACTGCCGATGACGCGGGAATTACCTTCGGTCAGACCGAGCTGATTGCTCAGGTTGGTACCAGCCAGGCGGAATTCCAGATTGTCACCCAGGCCCACCAGGATGCCTGCATCCAGCGTGTAATACTTGGGCAGTGATTGCTGGTTTTCTGCATCGGCAAAGCGTGCATCGACATGGGTGTAAGTGCCATACAGCTTGATATCGCCATTGTCGAGCGGGATGCGGTAGCTTGGTGACAGGCGGAATTGCAATTTAGGCTGACGCTTCACTTCATTACCAGTATTGGTGCCATAGTTTTCATACTTCGATTTCTGATAAGCACCGCTCAGGGAAATCTGGAAATTCTTGATCGGGCGGGCAGCCACTTCAAATTCCAGGCCTGAACCGCTGGAGCCACCTATCGCATTCACATTGCGGCCATCCGCCAAAAACTGCTGGAAGGGCAGGCCAGTGAAGGTATTGTGGAAGAAGGTCAGGTAAGCACTGAAATATTCCGACACGCTCTTCAAGCCTATCTCATATTGCTTGACCTTGGTCACAGGTGCATTCACGCCATTGTCGCGTATGGTATCGAACTGTGGCAGGGCGAAGCCAGAATTCAGACGGGCGAATACACTGAAATTTTCTGACACCTTGTAATTGCCACCCAGGGTATAAGACACTTCATTATCAGAACGATCGACCGGAGTGTTGCTGCCGCTCAGCACTGATGCGCTGTTGTTGTACAGCGTCAGTGGGTTATTGTCCAGATCCACTGATTTTGGATTAGAGATAACGCCATTCAAACGACGGTTCTCGGTGCGTACACCAGCATCAACGCGGATGCGGTCATTGATCTTCCATTCATCCGCCAGATAAAAAGCCGTGTTCTGTGCCGAGAAATTTTCATTCAAGGTGTAGAAAGATGCGCCATCATGGCCATTGCCGCTGACGATCACGCCATTATTCAACTGCACATTGATAGGGCGGGCATTCGGTGTCGCTGTCATCAGCACACTATTACCCAGAT
Organism: Undibacterium sp. Tian12W; assembly: GCF_049339405.1. Classification (NCBI taxonomy): domain Bacteria; kingdom Pseudomonadati; phylum Pseudomonadota; class Betaproteobacteria; order Burkholderiales; family Oxalobacteraceae; genus Undibacterium; species Undibacterium sp. Tian12W. Next base: position 171,011 of record NZ_JBMPPK010000009.1, on the reverse strand, counting down.
ACCACATGTCCTTGGATGAATAGTCAGCGTAATACAGGCCAGCGGTAAAGGTATGGTCTTTGATGATCTCTTTGCTGATGCGCAGTTCATCCGTGAAAGAGCTCAGTTTCTTTTCTACTGACCAGATACCGGCAGACATTACTTGCTGGTCACCGGCCACTGCAGCGCCACCATTCAGATAAGTTGCCGTACCCGACACAGCCTGTTTGCCACCCGCTGCAGCCACCACATTGGCCTGGCTATTGGCAGACTGGATAGCGCTATTGATATAGCTGGACATGCTCACAGGGCTGTTGCCGGTGAAGATTGCCAGGGTAGGTGCATCACCAGAGAAATGATTGAGCTTGTTACTGATATTCCAGCCATTGATGGTTTGCGAGAAATCCACACCAAACAGGTTGGCTTGCAGGCCGCGGCCATTTGCCAGGTCTTTATTGATGACCTGGCCAGGGCCTACTTCCAGCGCGACATTGCGCAATTCATTGCTGTACAGCGAACCGGTCAAAGGATCAAAGCCAGGGAAAGCCGTTGGCTTGCCGCCCGCAGAGCTGGCCGAGATCAGCGGCACGCCAGTATAGAAAGTATTTTTGTCATTGACGGTGCGCGCATAAAAAGTCAGCTCGCCCTGGTCCAGCTTCCTGGTGACGCTGGCAGTGATTTGCCCGCCATCGTCTGCCGGGTATTGCCCGTCACGCACGCCTTGTGCTACGCGGTAAAAGCCACCTATGGTGCCATACCAGCCATCGGCAATCTTGCCGCCATAATAACCATCAATACGGCGCAGATTGCCCGTGCCCACGGTAGCACGCAAACTGCCTTCTGCCACATCACGGCCTTTCTTGAGCAAAAAGTTCATCGTTGCACCAGGCTGACCGTTCGAGAAGATAGGGCTGGGGCCACCGCGCAAGACTTCTACCCGTTCTATAGTGTCATCAATACGGAACAGCGATGAACCTTCCAGGAAAGACAGGGTAGGTGGAGGGAACAAAGGTGAGCCATTCATTTGTATCGTCACAAATGGCGCATCACCATCGATGGGGAAACCACGCACACCTATATTGGCACCGGCGTTACCGCCGCTGGATTCGGCATAAATGCCGGGCACGATTTTCAGCAGATCGGCGGTGCTGCTGGGGGCAGCCTGTTTCAGTTGTTCTTCATTGGCGGTGGTGATGGAATAAGACGCATCGATCTTGCGCTGGCCACCGTTGCGGGCATTACCGGTCACGACGATTTGCTGGACTTCATCTGCCTTGGCTGGGGCAGTGGCATTGGCAGTATTGGCAGTTGCCGCTGTGTTGGTTTCTGGATTGCTGGCGACCTGGGCTTGCGCCTGGCTCAATAATGTCATCATGGCGATAGTAATCGCCGACAAGCGGAAAGGCTTGTTGCAGTTCATGTTGTGCTCCTGAATATTATTAAAGTTTGTCGTCCCTAACATCCGTTCAAGGGCAATACGTCCATTTTCCATGATACGCATTGTTGCCTCTTGCCACTTCCTAAATGAGTCCGGCCTGGTTTTTTATGTGGCCTGTTTCCCTGGTACTCAAGTGACGAGATGTAAAAACAAGCTCATTGAAACAATAAATGTTATCGATGTCAATTGAAATGTTATCGATGTCATTTATTCGACACAAATTATTTAGATGCTTAAAAGTACAGAGTTTCCATGTGGAAATGAAGGATTGGTGAGCTTGCCCAAGATCGATGTTCGCATGCGGCTGGCAAAATATTCGGTGTATTTTTGCTTGATTTGCGTCTGTATCGTCCAATGTCAGGGCTGATGCTTATGCACCCAATGTAGCCGCGCGGGGTCTGGGATATATCGCACCCAAACAAGCTCTGTCATAATGCGCGGGAATTAAAGCGAAAAAGTTTCAGGGACAGCGAAGCCAGCGATAACGCTGACCTTTGCCAGAATCTGAAATCATTGCATCCGAAAACCAAGCACCTAGCACTCGATAACAAGGCCTTTGCATGTCAGCAAAAAAGCGCAGCACACCCAATCCCGAATCCGGGGTAACGATGGAACATCTGGCTGCCATTGCCGGGGTATCCACCATTACGGTGTCGCGTGCCTTGCGCAATAGTCCGCTGGTGACGGTCGATACACGTGAAAAAATCCGCAAGATTGCAGAAGAGCAGGGTTATCGTTTCAACGTCAGCGCCCGCAATTTGCGCCTGGGCCGCAGCCATTCTGTCGCCGTCGTAGTGGAAATGACACCAGCCAATGACAGGCCCATGTCCGACCCTTACCCGCTGGAGTTATTGGGTGGCATCACCCAGGAGTTGACGACAGCAGGCTACAGCGTGGTGCTGACTTCCATGCAGCTCATTGATACGCCACCTGTACAAGGGGCTGATGGCATGATCTTGCTGGGGCAGGGTTCTCACGGTGAAGCCGTACACCGCTTGCAACGTTCCGGCCTGCCGCTGGTCATCTGGGGCGCGCCAGATGCTAATCAGCCCGGCATCGTCGTTGGTAGCGATAACCGCAAGGGCGGTGCCAGTGTGGCTGAGCGTTTTATCCAGCAAGGGCGGCGCAAACTCTTGTTCATCGGTGACATTGACCATGCCGAAGTGCAGGAACGTTGCGCCGGTTTCATGGAGGCCCTGGGTGAACAGCAACATGCCGTCACCATTCTGCGCCCGAAGGCGTTTACCTTTGAAGCCGGGTTTGACTGCATGTCTGCCTACCTGGATAAAAAGGACAAAGCCTTCGACGCCGTCTTCGCCGCCAGCGACTTGCTGGCCATGGGCGCGATACGGGCAATTACCGAAGCAGATATGAGCGTGCCCGGCCAGGTATCGGTCATTGGCTACGACGATACCCCAGGTGCTGCCAGCTTCATCCCGGCATTGACCAGCGTACACCAATACCTGAGCGACGGCGGCATACTGCTTGCCAAAAAAATCCTTGGCCTCATCAATGAAGAGCCGGTCGAGTCCGAGGTCTTGCAGACCATGCTGGTGGTCAGGCAGACTTGAATGTGATGGTGTTTAGCCGCCTCACAACCGTTAGCCCGTAACTGTCATTGATCTGGGGGGCTGTTTTAGATAAGATAGTGGCCGCACCCCACTACAGCCAGCATTTTCCTGCATCCCCAAGAATAGCCAGCCATTTTTTCTCAGTCTGGATATTCACGATGTTTATCTGCAATCCCCAGTTTCACACTATTTCAAATCGTCGCTATTTCAGGACTGCTTATGTTGCCTAAGTCAGTGCGCACGGTATTGCTGCGTTTGCATTTGTGGCTGGCACTGACGTTTGGCAGTGTATTCGTGCTATTGGGGCTTACGGGCAGCATCATTTGCTGGATGCATGAGCTTGATCATGTACTCAATCCAGCCCTGTTCAGCACTGCACATCAAACTCAGATTGCTGAACCGATCAGGCCAGAAATGGTACAGGCTGCACTGGATACCCTGACGGCTAATCCTGCTTATGGCCGCCCCAGGCAATTGATGCTGCCTGCCAGTACGGCAGATGTCATTACTGCCTGGTATCCCGCCAGAGCAGCTACCGGCAAGTCAGCGTTTAGCCAGGACTGGTCACGCCAGGTCATGCTTGATCCGCTCACGCTGGAAGTGAAAGGTGAACGCAACTGGGGACAATACGGCATCTCAGTAAGTCTGTTGATATCTAGCCTGTATCACTTGCACCGTTATGTTTTACTGGGTGAGACTGGCAAGATCGTGATCGCAGTCAGCGGCATCATGCTCGTGCTGATGTCGTTTATTGGCCTGTTTTTATGGCTGCCCAGGCTTAACTGGAAAGCCTTGCGACAGGCACTGACAGTCAATCTGTCTGCAACCCCGGCGGCCATCAATTTTCGCCTGCACCGCATGCTGGGATTTTTTGCCTTGCCTGTGCTCCTGTTGCTCGGATTTTCTGGAGCCTACTTCAATCAGCCACAATGGATATTGCCCGTCATAGGCAAAGTATTGCCAGTCACACAGACACGCAAGCCGGGGGATGCACATGTGCTTCCCGGTCAGCACATCACTGCCGTACAAGCCATGCTGATAGCACAAGGCGTATTCCCGCATGCCAGAATTTCTCGCCTGGGTTTGCCATCGGCTTCTGCTGCCGTGTATGAAATCCGTCTGCACCAGCCTCAGGAAATGCATAGCGGCGATGGTGCCAGCAGGGTTAGTGTAGATGCTGGCAGTGGCCATATCATCAGGGTTGCCGATCCGCTACAGGGGCAGGCTGGTGACCGCTTTCTGGCCTGGTTGTTCCCCCTGCATAGCGGCATCGCTTTTGGCATGCCGGGCCGGATATTCATTTCTTGCTTTGGCCTGGTTCCGCTGGTGTTGATGCTGACGGGCTGGCGCATGTGGCGCAAGCGCAAGAACAAATAAAAAAAGCCGGATGCGCGATGTATCCGGCTTCCCTTGCTATGGAGCTGTGTTCAAGTCCCTCGCACTTAGAAGCGTGTATTCAACACCAGATAGGCATTGAACGGTGCACCCGGCTGTATCTGCACATTGTTGTTGGCTGACTCCATGTAGCGGGTATTGCCGAGGTTATTGAGTTTCAGGGTAATGTCATAACGGGCCTGCATATAAGTCAGTGCCAGATCGACACGGGCGTAGCCTGGCAGACGTACCGTATTGTCAGTCAGGGCATACTGCTCGCTATGGGCAATGATGCCTGCACCGGCACTCCAGTTCTTGTTGAAACCTTGTTTTAACCACAGGCTGGCATTGTGGGATGGCGTCATTTCTGCACGGTTGCCTATGCGTATATCATTCGATGCGACTATCTTGGCATCGTTATAGGTGTAGCTGGCATTGACCTGAGTACCACTGAACAGTTGCCCCTGCAGTTCAAGCTCCAGCCCCTGGTTGCGCTGACGGCCAATTTGCAACTGGCGCAAACCTGTCAGGTCAGTTGGATCAGCAGTCAATTGATTGCTTTGCTCCACCCTGAACAAGGCGACGCTGGTGTACAGGCGTTTATCCAGCCACTCTTGCTTAAAACCGATTTCCTGCAAGTCAGTTTTCAGAGGCTTGACCTGGCTCAAGGGATTGCTGCCGGTGTAAAGCAAGTCACCACCGGCAGGCTGATGTGAGCGACTGATAGTGGCATAGGCAGACTGTTGCGGCGTGATTTTATATACCAGCCCCATGCGCGGTGAGAACAGATTATCGGTGCGTTCACTGACGGCATTGTTGAGCAAGCGGTTAGTTTGCTTTTGTTTGAACTGGTCAAAACGACCACCGAGCAGTATGTCCCATTCATTCGTCAAGGCAATCTGATCCTGCAGGTACAGGGCCGTGGTATCGGCATTGAAGTGGCTGTCTATGGCCACAGGCAAAGCCCTGAAGTCAGGTGCGGCCAGCAATTGCTGGGGACGGTATAAATCCACAGGGTAAGCTGTGCCGGTTTGCCTGACCAGTGAGTCGCGCTTTTGCTGGGATAATTCCAGCCCTGCCAGTAACAGGTGGTTGCCAATGGCGTACGTCAGTTCAGTCTGGTTGACCAGGTTTTTTTGCTGTATGGGGAAATAGGTAATCTGGCGTGACACGGTATTGTCTGCATTCACACGCCGGTTGCGCGTGTTCACGCCATCGAGATCAGTCTGGCTGTATTGCAGGTTGTTGACCAGGCTAAGTTGCTGATTGAACTTGTGTTCCAGCCGGGCTTTAAAAAGATCACTATTGGTTTTGGTGAAGTCAAATTTTTCACCATAAAAAGTGCTGGCATCAACCGCCACGGCGCGTCCATTCAAAGAAGGAATGCCACGGTCAGGCGTGTGGTCTTCGCGCTGTATTTCAGTCTGTAGCAGCAAGCTGGTTTGCGGGCTGATATTCCATGACAGTGATGGTGCCAGCAGTGTGCGCTTATGATCAACAATATTCCGGTAACTATCACCCGCGTCATAGGCTGCAATCAGGCGTGCATTGACCTCATTGCTCAGGGCTCCACCTGTATCAACACTAAGTCTGCGCTGGCTGTTCGAACCCAGGGCCAGTGAAATTTCATTGTCCTGTTTGGCCTGCGGCTTTTTGGTAATACGGTTGATCAGGCCTCCGGCTGCGCCACGTCCATATAAAGCTGCCGTGGCACCCTTGATGACTTCGAGTTTGTCGGTGGTGGCAAGATCGCGGAAATACAGGCTGTCGTCACGCATGCCATCGAGCAGGGTTTCGCGTGGGGAGTAAAAGCCACGTATATAAAATTCATCACGGCGGCCTTCGCCTTGCCCGGCGATAATGCCGGGCGTATAGGCCAGTGCGTCCTTGCTACTGTTGACGGCACGGTCGCGCAAGTCTTCATTATTGACGACGGATATCGATTGCGGGGTTTCCAGCAAAATGCCATTGGTTTTGCTGGCACCGCTTACCCGGCTAGCTGCTGGCCTGGACTGAGCTTTGACTTCAATTAACGGCAAGTCATTTTGTGTCGTGCTTTGCGCCATCACTGCATGGCTATAAGCCTGACCTAGCAAGGCCGGGAGTATCAGTGAAAAAGGTTTTACGTGCATAATTAATACATCATTTGGAGTTGAAAAAAAACGGATACAGAGTGGTGACCACGTCACGAATCGCTAAGCTTCATTGACTACACCCAGCGGGTGATATAGCGGCAGATAGGCTGCCTTGCGGTCAGCCTGCTTTAAAAAACGGATCAGCAAATTACCCTTGACTGGCAGGGGCTCGCCGGACAGTAAACCTTGTATGCGGCGCGCTGCCTCCGGGTTGGGGAAGTTGGCCAGATAACTTTGCAGGGTATTGCGCAGGCAAGCCCATAATTCGAGATAAAGTTCGTGATTGCCATTCGCCAGCGTGGCGATGACTTCACAGATATTATTGACCAGCAAGCAATAGCCTATGCGTGTCCAGCCCGCTTCGTCGCTGCAGCAGATTTCTTTACGGGTATGCTCATCGAGCTGCATGGTGTTGATCAGCTCGTGGGCCTTTGGTGTCAGCCTGGTCAGTTCCAGGTCACGGACGATAAAGCGTGCCGGTGCACCATCTTCTGCAAGCCCGACGATGCTGTTTTGCATATGTGGTTCAAAGGCGATGCCTTTTTCAAACAACAGGTAGAACACAGGGTAAATTGCCAGTTCGGCATAACGGCTGAACCACAAGCGCATGCCCTGGCGCAGGGACAGACTATGTCTGTGGGAAAACCGTTCTATCAATGCAGCGACCTGCAGACGACCGGCCTGGCCGTTGCCAAACAAGGCCGCGCATATCATGGGTGTGATGCCTTGCGCCAGATGGCTTGCCAGACCTTCACGCAAGACCAGGCCAAAGCCGTCTTCGATTTCCTTATGTTGCCTGTCATTCTGTTGCTGGTCTTCCGGGAAGGCTACGCTCAGGTAAGCCTGTTCTTCCAGTGCATGAAAATGCTGGAACAGCGCCAGCATGTCTGCTTTCATCGGTCGGTACAGACGGCTTGCAGTCAATGCGGCAGCCAGTTCGTGCCGGGCGTTATTGCGTATGCAATTGGTGATGCGCAGGTTCAGCGACAGCTTCAAGAAAGCACTGCCATCTTCAGCCAGCATGGTGCGTATGGATGCCGTAGGATAAAACTGTTTGCCACTGCAACCCAGGTCGCGTATCTCGCAAGCGGCCATGGCAGCTTGAATGCGGGGCTGCTGCACGAGCCAGTCAGCTTGCCAGGGGTGCAGGGGGACGATGATGTGTTCGCTATCGGCTTGCAGACCATGCTCAGTCAGTTGTTGAAGACGCGTGGACAAGTCTGGCTCATCCAGGCTGTCGCTGATGATCCAGCTGCGCGGGATCTGGAAATAGCGTAATTGCAGCCTTGCGCCATGTTCTGGCGAATAGTTTTTTTCTTCTGTTCTTGTCCAGCCTGAACGGCTCTTGGGTGTCGGGTGGAAAGGGTGGCCCGTCAGCAAATGCTGTTCACTGCGTATGTATTGCTGTAAAGCTGAGTCTGTGTGAAGGGAATTTGATTTGCCTTGCTGCGCCTCCAGCAGATGCTGCATGGTAGCGATGCTTTCCTCTATTTGTTGCAGCAGGTCGGCATTGAACTCAGTGCCTTCGCGCAGCGAGAGGTCAGCGACAATGAGCTGGGCAATGTCGCGCCAACTGGCTACTGACCAGCTCTGTTGATCGTCTTGCAGATAGATGTCGGTGATGTAATCATAATTGCCGGTGACTGAGACATGTTGTACCCCCACGCAAAAACGGCTTTGCATGCGCGGTAACTGTATGTCCAGCACCTGGCCCTGATACTGTCGCAGTGCTGCAGGCGGCAATCTGGTATGGGCGATGGAACGGACGGCCAGCTTATGTTCCTGCATGGCGACTTCGCGCGCATAGCAGTTCAGCAGGACGCGCGCATGTTGTAACTGGGCGTATTCGCTGGCCTCGACAGGGACAGCATTGTTGGCTGCCTGCCTGGGATGTGGCAAAGCACGCGACAAAGACGGCAGATGGAGTAAGGGCAGAGTGTCAGGCGCATGGTTCCAGGCGAACCGCGGTAAGCTAGCGTTCATAAGCGTTTACTTTCTATAAAAATGGAGAGGCCGGCCAACAGCGCACAAGCCAACCAGATGGGAGCGGTATAACTCATTGAAGTAGCCAGACCGCTTGCGAGAATTCCTGCCAGAACAGCGCCCCATTTATTTGCGCCTTCCAGCTTGCCAAAATGTTGCCCTGCACTGGCCTGTCTGGTCGTGGAGGCTGCCAGCGTATTAATGGCCAGATAAGCGCCGGTCATACCCACGCCCATGAGAATGCGGCCCGTGATTAACGCGGGCAGATTATTGGCCAGCACCTGCAACAGCAGACCCGCACATGTCAGCGCCGAAAAACGTGCCAGTGCAGTCTGTGCATTGGAAAAATTGACATGACGCCCGAGTGGCCAGGCCAGCAGCAAGAACAGTGCATGCGGCAATCCAAACAAGGTACCAGCCAAGGATGCAGGGATGGCCAGACGTTGTGCCAGGTCGATGACAAAATACGGATAGGTCAATACCGTACCTATGGTGAACAATGCCTGGAAGCGATATAGACTGCTGGCATTGAGTGTGCCTGTCTGAATGCTGTTTGACGGCGTGTTATTGCTGACTTCACTGTTATCACTGCTATCACTGTCAGGCTGGACACCAGCTCGCGCAGGTAAAAAGTACAAAACCAGTCCTGCCAGGCCGGGGAAGATGGCGAGATAAAAAAAGATATGCAGCAGATTTTGGCCGTCGCTGAACAGGCCTATGATGGCGGGCCCGGCAAAGAGGGCGGTGCGGGCCGAGCCCTGCATGACACTCAAGAATGTGGTCAGACGTTTGCTGGGCAAGAGTGACGCCAGAAACGCATTTGATGCAGCAAAGGTGCCACCCAGCAAACCTTGCAAAGTCAGGCCAAAGGCAAATTCCCAGGGCGTGCGCGCCATGCCTGTGATGATAAAGCTCAGGCACAAACCCCAGTGCGCCCTTATCAGGGATGCGCGTATGCCTATACGGTCAGCCAGCTTACCCCATAAGGGATTGGAAATTGCCGCCGCCAGCGTAGGCAGGGTAAAGTACCAACCCGCCATGATCAAGGCCTGGCTAGAGAAATTCTGCTTCAGTATATGTGCATAAAATGGCGGCATGCACAGAGCAGCAAAGGCTGCACCAAAATGCCCTAGCACCGTAATGAAAATGGTTTGCCGCATCACACACCCGGGGGCTACATGAATTGATGCAGAGGATTGGGCACTGCATGAAACGCTTGCGACTGCGCGGCAGAAAGACGTCTGCTGGCCAGTTTTTCCATTTGCAATTCAGGTACAAATAAATTGAATTGTTGGAAACGGGTGGACAACTGCGGCACTTGCGTCTGGTAGCTCAGCACGGTTTGTGCAGCGAGTTGCCAGAAGCGGCTTTCCTCAAAGCCGTGATGCCTATCCAGCCTGTGTGCCAGTTCAGACAGGTGGATAAACAAGAGCACTTCAAGCAGGTAATCCCTGGCTTCTTCTGTCGTGTCCATGGCAAAACCGTTGCTGGCATTGGCTGCATTGCGGTGTGCCGGCGCCTGGCGTAAATTCTGCAAGTGAGCTTCGTTGGTAGTTTGCCCGGCGATGTAATGCAGGCCACCTGGCAAGTCACGGATGGCTACCCCGGCAGGCAAGCCATCCTTGACGATGAGCAAGGTATTTTGTGCGTGCGCTTCCAGCAAAACACCATGCGCCAGCATCAGATGGATAAACGGTGGCAGCATGGCGTGCAATAGCGCATTGACCCAGGTTTCAGTGCCATGTTGTTGCAACCAGATGGAAATATTCAGTTGCTGTTGATCATTGAGCGTAGTCAAGGCAGTGCACGGGAGTACCTGCTCGCCTTGCCTGAGTATGGCGGTAGGCGACTGCCTCCAGATCGCGCCCAGCAAACCATATCTGTCCTGACGTGACGCCGCAGGTGCCAGGGTGATGCCCATGGGTTCTGCCAGAACAGCCAGCCTGCAGTGCTGCTGTAAAAAAATATCTGCACTACACAAACTTTCCAGCCATTGCGATATCAGCGGCGCATTATGAACATGGTGATCAGACAGGATGCGGTCTGCCGAACTGTTGGCGATGGCGAGCGGCAGCTTCAGGTTGTGATTGTTATGACTGGCAAGAGACGTCAGTGAGCGTATTGATTGCTGTGCCAGCCATACCGTTTCACCCATGCCAAGGTAGAGCAGGCGGCCATCTGCCAGCCAGTCAGCGTACTGGATTTGCAGGCTCTGTTGCCAGTGCCAGGGATGGGCGGGCAGCAAATAATAATGGTCTGCGTCCTTACCTGAGAGTGTGATGGCCTGCTGCAAACGCAGCACTTCTGCTGCACCGATTTCCGTTTGCAAAAATTGTGTGTAGTCACCACCAGGCAAGCTATGAATATCAGCCAGTCGTTTATCGAGTGCCAGCCAGACCAGGCCAAAGGTCTGTGCAAATTCTGGTCCATAACGCTGATGGTCCGTCAGGTTAAAACCTATGCGCGAACGATAGCAAGGATGGTACAGATGACCTTCGCCCAATTGTGCTTCTTGCCAGGCATATGGCAAGTCAAGTGCGGCATGGCTCTTTGCTGCCAGTGCCCTGGCTTGCAATGAGCAGGCCTGTTTGGCGGCGGTATGAATTAATTCATTAATGAAGCGTGGGCCATTCTGCGCCGCGTGTGATCTCAACAAATTGCCTGCAACGGTGGCAATATCAGTGGTGCTCATCCCACTGCTGACTTCGCATACTGGGCCGTGCAAACGGTTGCGCCCAAAGCTATTTGCCGGATGTGCAGCTATCCGGTATTCAATCGCCTGGCCCTGTTCATTGCTACCGCGTAAATACAAATCAGCCTTGCCATCAGTCTGTCGTTCCAGATGCCCATCCAGGGCTCCTTCAAACCAGAAGGCGTCGATAAACTGACGCAGAGTACGTTCGGCCGCTGCTGCATAAAATGACTTATTGCCAGTCGCCGGAACTTGATTGTTGCTGTCCATATTGTTTTTCCAAAAATGAGGGTGAGCAAATCCCTTGCGATTGCCGGGGCAATCACAGCTTGCTGCAAGATGTGAAATGAAAAGCGCTTATGGGCTGACGCTTAGCCGGGGCTGTCGTAGTGCTGCGTCATAAGAATATTTTTCAGGACAGAAGCGATGACGGACGAATGCGGCAATGGATATGACGATGGAGACGAATATGAAATAACGATGGACATGATTTCCCCGCGAATATAACGCATGGTTTTTTCACTTGCCCACGTAGGGATGCTGGCGTACGTGTGTAGCTGGGGGCTGGCGCTTCAGAGGGTGTGAAATTGCTAAAGTGAAATCATTATAAATGAGAATCGTTGTCATTTGCGAGTTATTTAATAAATAACCTAGAAAGCTTAGGGGCAATTTGTTGGGAGCGACGCCGGTTTTGCTCACCGTAACAGAGGGCAGCTTGCTTTACATGCCCCTATTTTGCACCGATAAACTGATCGCTGGATAAACCCTTGCGGGTAGCTATCTCCAAGGTATCTTTTAAACCCGGGCTAGTCTTGCTTCAAAAATAAAAATTTAGTTTGTTGACTTTTAAAACCGGTTTAAATAGAATTAATTTAGATGTCAAACCGGTTTGAATAAATTTATTAATATCAAACCCATCAAAATTAAACGCAATATTCAAGATCAAGAATAAAAATGAAGGACGACACCGTGCAAACAAGCGATGCTTTGCAACATCAATTTCCGCTGGAAGGCTGGGGGGTTACAGAAAATCAACTCGATGACGGGCATCACCTGCTCAGCGAAACCCTGTTCGCTCTGGGCAATGGCTACATAGGCTTGCGCGGCACGGCAGAAGAAGGCAATCAAAGAACTGCGGCAGACTCACTGAACGGCAGTTATCTCAACGGCTTTTATGAGTCCGAAGCCATACAGTATCCAGAAAACGCCTATGGCCTGGCGCGCACCAATCAATTCATGCTGAATGTGCCAAACGCCAAATGCCTGACATTGATGCTGGAAGATGAGACTTTCGATTTGCAGCAAGGCAGGGTAGACAGCTACCAGCGTCATCTGGATTTTCGCACTGGCTTGCTGACGCGTACCCTGCAATGGACATCTGACCAGGGGCGCAGCATACGCTTGCATAGCCAGCGTCTGGTCAGTTTTGATAACAAGCATGTGTATGCAATGTCGTACGAAGTCACGCCTCTGAATTTTTCTGGCGAGATCAAACTGCTTTCTGCCATCGATGCAGCAGTAAAAAATATTACTGCAGGTGATGACCCGCGTGTAGGTTCCGCTATCAGCGGCCCGGTGCTGCACAAACTCGAAGTAACGCAGGAAGATGATTTCTCAGCCTTCCTGCACCGCACCCACAATAGCGGCCTGAGCCTGGCAACTGCCATGCAAAATCATTTGCAAACAGAGAGTGCCTACACCAGCAGTTTGCAGCAGGGTGATCACAAACTCGAGCAGCAATTTACCATCCGGGCAGTACAGGGGAAGGCAATAAAGCTGGATAAATTTTGCAGCTATTTCTCATCCCGCGATTATCCTGCTGCGTCTTTACTCTCGCTCAGTCAGCAAACATTGGGCAAGGTGTGTGAACAAGGTTTTGCACAACTGGCCGCAAGCCAGCAAGCTTATCTCGATGACTTCTGGGCGCAGGCCGACGTGCATATCAGCGGTGACGCTGCCTTGCAGCAGGGCATACGTTTCAATATGTTCCACCTGCTGCAATCGGTGGGACGTGACGGCAAGACCAATATTGCTGCCAAGGGCCTGACTGGCGAAGGTTATGAAGGGCATTATTTCTGGGATACAGAAATTTATATCTTCCCCTTCTTCCTCTACAATAAACCAGAGATCGCCAGAAAGCTGCTTGAATACCGCTATCAATACCTGCCGCAAGCACGCGAGCGTGCGCGTCAGATGTCGCACACCAGCGGTGCACTCTACCCATGGCGCACTATCGATGGTGAAGAATGCTCAGCCTACTTCCCCGCAGGTACGGCGCAATACCATATCAATGCTGACATTGCCTATTCCATCAAGCTGTATATGGAAGCAACGGCAGACATGGATTTCTTGCTGACGCAAGGTGCAGAAATCGTACTGGAAACTGCGCGCCTGTGGATGGGCCTGGGCCATTACACCCGCTTGCCTGGCCATGACACGGATTCATTTTGCATCAATGAAGTGACCGGCCCTGATGAATACACAGCGCAAGTCAACAACAACTATTACACCAATGCGATGGCGCAAATGCACTTGCGTTTTGCAGCTGATATCGTCAGACAGCTGCAGGCTGAGCACCTGGAAAGATTTACTGAACTTGCAGCAAAAATTCATCTGCACGCGGATGAAGCAAACGCGTGGCAACGTGCCGCGGATCTGATGGCTTTGCCCTACAACAAAGAACGCGGCATTCATGAGCAGGACGACAGCTTTCTCAATAAAAAGGTCTGGGATTTCGCCAATACACCCAAAGAAAATTACCCTCTGCTGTTGAATTACCATCCGCTGGTCATTTACCGCCACCAGGTTTGCAAACAGGCAGATGTGGTACTGGCCCTGCTCTTGCTCAGTGACCAGTTCAGTCTTGATGACAAACGCCGTGACTTTGATTTTTATGAAAAAGTCACGACACATGATTCATCCCTGTCCACCTGCATCTTCAGTATCATCGCAGCTGAAATTGGTTATCAGGACAAGGCCTATGACTACTTCATGCAAACCGCCAGGCTGGATCTGGACAATACCCACGGCAATACCCATTACGGCGTGCACACGGCGGCGATGGGCGGTACCTGGCTGGGCATTGCCTATGGCTTCGCAGGCATGCGCGTCAACAAAGGGCAACTGAGTTTTGCGCCGGTCTTGCCCAGGCAATGGCAAGACTACCAGTTTCGCGTGCATTTTCAGGGGCAATTACTGGAAATCACCGTGAACCAAACCCATGTCGAATACCGTCTCATGCGCGGCACTACAATGCAATTCCAGCACAGGGGGCAAAGCCTGCAAGTCACGGAGCAACAAACGACATGCAAAGTCGCTTTGCAGGCACAGGAGTTGGCTCATGCGTAAATACGATTACCGTGGTGTGATTTTTGATCTGGATGGCGTGCTGACAGACACTGCACATTACCACTATCTGGCCTGGAAAAAACTGGCTGAAAGTGTAGGTGCGAGTTTTGATGAAGCCTTCAATGAACAGTTAAAAGGTGTCGACAGGATGGGTTCGCTGACCCTGATCCTGGCAGCCTCCGGCAAAGACTTTAGCGATGCAGATAAACTGGCACTGGCAGATCAAAAAAACTTGCATTATCAAAGCCTGATTGCGCAGTTGAGCCCCGCTGATTTATTGCCCGGGGCGGCTGAGTCCTTGCAACAGATACGCGCTGCAGGTTTAAAAACAGCCTTGGCATCGGTCAGTAAAAATGCCCAGGCGGTAATTGAGAGACTCGGTATCGCAGATCAGTTTGATGTCGTCGTCGATGCTGCAAAAATAAGGAATAGCAAACCAGACCCAGAAATTTTCGTGACCGCGGCAGCAGGGCTGGGTTTGACTTCTGACGAGTGTTTTGGAATCGAAGATTCCATCGCAGGCATACGCGCCATCAAATCTGCGAACATGTTTGCGCTTGGTATAGGCAGTCCGGCAGTATTGACCGAGGCTGATGTTGTCATCGCAGGTTTGCATCAATTCAGTTTGCAGGATTATCTGAAGTAAAAGCAGCAAGCTAACAGTAAAAGTAAAACATAAAAAATAAGTAGTAAATAAAAAATGTAATACAAAAACAGGACTTACGCAAAATCGTCCCAGCAAGGCGCAGCGACGAAGATAGTACTTTAGTAAAGCTAGGAGCTGCAACGCAGCTGGGGCGGTTTTGCGTAAGTCCCGAAAAAATAAAAAAGGCAGGAGACAATATGACCGAGCAACACCCGCAGCCAGCCAGCAGGCGGCGCATTATTCTTGCGCTATTCCTGCTGTATTTTGTATTCGCCATCCTGCTCAACAGCGTGGGCACGGTGATACTGCAAGTTATCAAGACTTATGGTGTCAGCAAATCTGCTGCCAGTGTGCTGGAGGCTTTCAAGGATATCCCCATCAGCATAGTCTCTTTTTGCGTCGCGTCTTTCCTACCGCGCCTTGGTTATAAATATGCGATGCTGACTGGCATGGCCATCGTCACTGTCAGCACGGCAACCATGCCATTGTTGCCCGGCTTCTTGATGACCAAGCTGCTGTTTCTCAGCGTGGGCGTTGCTTTTGCTCTCATCAAAGTTTCTGTCTATGCAACCATAGGTTTGATCAGTGCAGACCGCAAGCAGCACGCCAGCCTGATGAATACGCTGGAAGGCTTCTTCATGGTCGGTGTACTCAGTGGTTACTGGACATTTGGTTATTTCATTGATGCCAACGATCCCGCCTCACCAGTCTGGCTGCATGTGTATTGGTTGCTGGCAGCCCTGTGCGCTGTGACCTTCCTGCTGGTGGCGACCACCAGCTTTACTGAGTTTGAAGCAAAGCTGACAGTCAGTCACAGCAGCCTGCTTACCGATTTTGCCGATATGCTTAAACTGATGGCGCGTCCCCTCGTCTGTGTTTATATAATTTCGGCGTTTTTATACGTACTGCTGGAACAGGGCATAGGCACCTGGCTGCCGACCTTCAATAATGAAATCCTCAAAATGCCAGTAGATATGAGTGTGCAGGCCACCAGTATCTTTGCGGCTTGCCTGGCGATAGGCAGGCTGGGGGCAGGTGCTGTCATGCGCAAGTTGAACTGGTATCTGGTATTGAATATCTGCCTCATCAGCATGGCGGCGCTGGTCTTGCTGACGCTGCCATTGACGCATAATATCGTCGCCAACCCTGATCTGCGCTGGAGCAATGCGCCGCTGGCGGCCTTCATCTTCCCCTTGATAGGCTTGTTCATGGCACCGATTTATCCTGGCATTAATTCTGTCATGCTGAGTTCTCTGCCGACCAACCAGCATGCCGCCATGACGGGTTTGCTGGTCTTGTTTTCTGCTTTGGGTGGTACCAGCGGTTCCATGATTACCGGGTATGTGTTCGGCGCGATGAATGGGCAAACGGCGTTCTATCTGTCCTTGCTGCCCTTGAGTGTCATCTTGCTGACGCTGTTTTTCTTCAAGCGGGCGATTGAGCGATTGGACTAATCATGGACGAACCGAGTGCGCCTGCACAAGTATATAATCCCAGCTTATTTCTAACTTAATCCATCTTTACCATTTGCCCTATGTCGATTACTTTAAAGGAGCTTGCTGCCAGCCTGGGTATGTCCAAGACCACGGTAAGTCGTGCCTTGAACGGCTACCCTGAAGTTGGTGAGCAGACGCGCAAAAAAGTATTGGCAGCAGCAGAGCAGCATGGTTATGAAGCCAACCCCATGGCGCGCAGCCTGGCCGTGGGCCGCACCAATGTATTTGGCCTGATCTACCCCTTGCTACCATCTGACTTGGGCGATCCCATGTTCCTGGGTGTAGTTGGTGGCATGGCCGAGGCGCTGGAAGCGCGCAAGATGAACCTGATGATTGCGCCTGTTTCGCCCGGCAATGAATTGCCCTCGTATGAGCAAATGGTCAAAGGCCGCCGTGTCGATGGTCTTATTGTCAGCCGCACCATGGTGCAAGATCCGCGTATCGCATATTTGTCCAGGCAAGGCTTCCCATTCATAGCCCACGGCCGCACCCAGACCGACAAGCCCTATGCCTGGTTTGACTATGACAATGCAAATGGCATACGGCTGGCTGTGCAACACTTGCTGGAACTTGGCCACCAGCGCATCAGCCTCATCAGCGCCCCGCTGGAATTGAATTTTGCGCGCCAGCGACGTACCAGCTTTATCGAAGCCATGAGCAGTGCCGGTCTCGATATTGATACCCGCTATCTGATACAGGATGCCCTCGACAGGCGCAGCGGTTACCTGGCAGTACAACAGCTATTGAACTGCACACCCAGGCCCAGCGCCATCATCGTCGATAACCATCTCTCCGGCGTCGGTGCCATGCGCGCCCTGATGGACGTAGGCATCGCCATAGGCCGCGACATCTCCGTCATCGTCTGGGGCAATATGGAAGACACTCTGGTCGGCGACCAGGTCACCACCATAGACCAGCCTGACCCGCGGGCGGCAGGCACCAGGATGAGCGAAATGCTGTTGGCGCTGATGAACGGCACACCAGCAGCAGACTTGCAGGTCTTGTGGCAACCGGTGTTGATCGCGGGATCAACGACCGGCCGATGTGAAGATCATCACTGATCCTTCAAATACTCCAGCAAATCCAGCCTTTGTTCCTTCGTCAGCATAGGCAAATCGCCAGTCTCTTTGGTTGCCTTGGTACCATATTCGTGACCAAAGTTACGGTTGCCATTGAGTCTGGTATCGAAGGTAAAACCTTCATAACCCGCACTCTTCATGCCGACTTTTTCTGCATCAAATTCACGCGAACCGGCCAGAAATTTTTCAGGGCGGCATTCCGCATCTTTCTGATCGGCAGGGCAGGTCGCTGGCAGCAACAAATCATACAGGGTAGGCACAGAACCATTATGCAGATAAGGCCCGGTCGCCCAGATACCATTCAGTGAGCGCCCCTTGTACGCCTGCAGGGAAGAATAGGGTGTCATCGTGGTATCAGGATTGTAATTGCCATGCTTGTTTGAGTCCTTGATTTCATTGCTGAACAAAGCCTGGAAAATATTGTGCAACCATTCAGACCAGCGGCGTATAAAGCCCTTGTCGGCATCCGGTGTCGTTACCACACCCAGAGTCGCCTTGGTCAGCAGGGCAGCGATAGGGGCTTTTTTATCCAGCAGCACATCACCGACACCCGCACCTACGTACTGATTGCGCAAGATGCCTGAATAGCCTTCGTACTTGATGCTGTTGTCAGCCATGGTCGGGTCTGTGCCCACTTCTTCCAGCTTCGACATATGTGCCACCACACGGCGTTGTGGCGAGCTGCGGTCTATCTCTGCATGGCAACTGACGCAATAATTGGCAAACAGTTTTTCGCCGCGCTTGATACGGGTCTGGTCCAGCTTGCCCAGAATGTCTTGCGGCCATTTTGGGGATTGCAGTTCGGTGAGCTGGTTTTCTATGCGCCGCAGGTTCTGGGTATTGATGGAGCTGTCATACTCAACCACCTTCTTGGTCCACCCCTGGCCAGTCAGCAATGAAGTGATGGAGAAGCGCTTGCCCTCATGCCAGTCCAGTGAACCAAACACACCGATGACTTCACCTGTATTGCGGCCCAGTGGGCCCAGGCCACCATTGCCACCCAGGCCATTCCACTGCACATAGTCATGCTGGGCGATGTCCCACAAGAAAGGGTAACTGACAGGTGCATCTGCCTTGATGAATAATTCCTGCCTGAGCTTGACGATATTCTTGGCCGAGGTCGCCACTCTTTCTACGATCTTGTCGCGATCGGCAGAGCTGATGTCTGGCCCTATGCCCGCCATTGCCGTACGCACTTCATCTTCAGTCAAGACCTTGCCCAGCACTTCTTCTATCTGCTGGCGGTTCAGCAAATGCTCAAGCGTGCGGTTGTAGATACGACCAAAGGCATCCAGCCGCGCGTAGCCATAATCGACAGGGCTATGGTTGATGATGTTGTAGCTGGTCAGGCGCAGGGTATACGTCTTGATGTCGGCAATGATATCTGCTTCGCTGCTGTAGGCGCCAAGTGCCATGACAGCCTTCACAAAACGGTTTTGCACATCCGGTTTGTCCCGCACAGAAATCATCGCGTCCGTCAGACCTTTCAAAAAGCCTGCCATGTCAGCGCTGGCTGGCCCGCCATCGATACGCATGCCCGTACCCTTGTAATTGATTTGTCCGGTGTGGCAAGCTGCGCAGGTAAAGCCCATGAAATTTTTGCTCAGATAATTGTCTTTGACAAATCCCACCGGCAAGGCATCAGGATTGCTGGAAGTCTTTTTCTGCGGCAGGTAACGGTAGCGGTTGATGTTCTCATCACTGCGGAACAACTCCGGCTTGTCCGCCTGTTCCAGCACCAGGAAAAAATCATAAGGCAGTAAATTCGACCCCTGTGTCGTCGTATAAAACCACAGGCTCTGTTCAGGTTTCCAGTTCTGCTCCAGATACACAATCTTGCTTGCACTGTCTCCAAACACATCCTGCTTGACCGTCATCGCACCGCGATCAGGATCACTGTCAGACACTTCCCATCTCTGCGACAAGGTGATGATCAGGGGCGGGATGATGAACAGCAAAATCAGCAGCAAGAAGCCATGCCATATTTTGAATTTTATTTTTGGAAGTTTCATGATTTTTCCTGGCTGAATAAAGGCGGGGGTTTTATGGTTGTGCTTGAGTTTTTTATATTTAAGATTGTTTTTTTTGCATGACCATATTTTAAGTCTTTTTTACAGGCTTGCTGCACAAGTCTAGATGGATGTGTATTTTTAACAACGTCACTGAGAGTGGCAAGGGTGCGCGCACCTGATGCATCAGGTTGTCGTAGTGAGATGCAGTGCTTTTAAGAAAGGTTTATTGATTAGCTTAAATAAAAGGCCAATTATTTTCCGAATTTGCAATGAAAGTTGTCATAATGTGAACGGTCTATTTTTATACTAATGAGTGATGCAAAATGAAACAAATTAAATTAGCTGGTTTGAGCGTAATAACGGCAATGCTGCTGTCAGCCTGCGGTGGCGGCGGATCAAGTGGCAGCACGCCTGCTACGGTGACACCTGTTGATACCAGCACAGGCCCTTTGAGTAAATATGCTGGCGTCTGGAATCAGGGCTGCCAGAACCATGAAATCGACACGACCACAATCACTGCCACCAGCGCTGGTTCTGCGCTGTCGATGTCACAAAAAATTGAATTCTACGAAAACGCCAACTGTACAGGGGCTATCGTCGCAACTGGCACCTATGCTTCGCCGGTTGTGGTGGCACAACATATCAGGACAGAAGCCAACGCCACCGTCAAAATGTTGACTGGCGAAACCGTCGCCTCTTCGGTCGATCTTGTCAATGCGACTGCTAACGGTGCAGTGATCAACTTCGTTGGTAGTGCCGTGTCATCTTCCGTGGTCAATGGTAAAACCACATGGAAATTTGTTTTCAAGGACACGACAATTACCCAGACCATAGAAATCTCATCTGGCAGCGCCCAGGGCGGTTTCACGCTGCGTAATGGCGAGCTGTTCTTTGTACAGGCAATTGGCAGCTCAGCGACTGCCTTTGCAGTTGATAGCCGCTATGTGCGTGGCTAAGCTCAATAGAAGCGAAGTCCGGTATTGAAGACAATAAGCCACCGCGAGGTGGCTTATTGTTTTTGTGTCTAAAATTTAAACGGACGGCCTATTGTTGAGATTGAATTGCCGCTGCGAACAAGAGATGGTCGCCCTGACTTCATCTGTCACCCACGACCTTATTTAGCGAGCCGGTTTCTGATCATTTCAACTCTGCAAGTGATTGCATTTTTAATATAGTCGGCAAATAATAAGCCTTGCCGCTGGATAGAAGCATTTGATTGAATACCTGTGGACGCGCAGAATTGGGCCAGGCACGTATTTGCGGCGCATGGCCGGGGTAGTCTTGGTCATACGCAGACTACCATGCGAGATAAATTCCTGGACAACGCGAACATCATCAACTCACACATTTTTCAAGGCATAGCTCATGTCACTCACACTATACGGTCACCCATTCTCGTCTTACACCCAGAAAGTGCTTATCGCACTGTACGAGAATGACACGCCTTTTGAATTTCGCTGCATAGGGCCAGATACGCCTGCCTACACAGCAGAGTGGCTCCAGCGCTGGCCGCTGGGCAAATTCCCCTTGCTGGTTGACGGTGAGCGCAATGTCGTCGAGACCAGCATCATCATCGAGTATTTGCAACTAGCCCATCCTGGTCCAGTGCGTCTGCTGCCCGCAGATCCCATGCAGGCACTGGACGTGCGCTTTCTTGACCGCTATTTCGACCTGCACGTCATGACCCCGGTCCAGCATGCGGTTGGTGCAGCACTCACTGGCGATACCGTAAAAAGACAGGAAGGACTGGCCCACGCAGCCAGCAAACTCGACCTCGCCTATGCATGGTTGGAAAATAACCTCAAAGGCGACGCATGGGCCAGCGGCGAGAATTTCACACTGGCAGACTGCGCTGCAGCACCTTCACTTTTCTATGCAGACTGGACCCAGCAGATCGCAGAAAAATATCCACGACTGCGCGCCTACCGCAGCCGTTTGCTTTCCCTCCCATCATTCGCCAGGGCAGTGGAAGAGGCGAGGCCTTATCGGCAGTTATTTCCGCTTGGGGCGCCGGACAGGGATTGAGGTGGGATGAAGGAGGGATTGATTTTCCTGAACGCTTGAAGACCTGCAAGCTGGAAAGAGTTGTGAATTTTTTGCGTGTGATTTTCTTGTCTTTAGATAAGAAAATATCCTATGCAACAGATAGCCAATATCATGAAAGGCAGGCCAAACAAGGCGATCCTGGCAAAACCTGTTTGCTGTGGGCGGGCTGGAAATCCCGGTTCAAGAAAAGAAAATGTCACGCCCCGGCCAGCTCTATATTCCAGATTCCATAGCAAGCCCGCGCTAAAATAAAGCACCGAGGATGCATAGATATTTGCCTCCCAGGTAATCGGGTATTGGCCATCTCTGATCAACAGATACAAGTCATAACACCAGCTCGCCGAGAACATCCACAAGCCAATTGCGACCAGCACATGCCTGAGCCTGGCCTTGCCTCTTATTCCCAGGTAGAGCATTCCCGTTGCCCAAGGTGCTGTCAGAAACGTGAGTACTGACATCATGGCCGCATCAAAATAATCCCAGGTCGGGTCAGCGGTGTAAGGTGCGACAACAGTAATCCCAATTGCAGCGATGCTGAAAGTAATCAGCTTCCAGGGTACGTATAAAAATGCTTTGTACGCTAGCAGAGGAAAGGAAGCGCGCTCAGACATGTATAGCCAGATGCAAAGGATGCAGTAGCTGATCCAGGCTGCGAGGTAAAATTTGAGTTCTATGGTCATAGATAATAATGCTCAATCTGAATTCAGCAGCCGTGTAGCGTTCGTCAGTCGCAGCACTTCATTCATGACGTACTCAAATTGTATGCGTTCTTGTTCCAGCCTTAGATTCTTTCCCAAGCGTTGTTCGCGCAAGTCTTCGAATAGTGTCTGTTCTTCAGCATTGAGGCAATTCATCGCATGGGTGACTTGATTAGCTTCTTCACCCCAATGTATTTCATGTCTCAGCAAGCTCTCTCTGTCCATTAAAAAGGAGGTGACATGCTGGAAATGATGGCGCAGCTGGTTGAGAATGGCAAAACCATGCGTATCGATATCACCCCAATAGTAAATTGCACAGCTATTCAGCCATTGAGCGGATGCCAGCGCATCCCAGCCATAGCCAGAGCCGAAAATAACAATCGCATTGGCGACTTTAGGAAAAGCCAAAAAATTAATTTCGTTCTCGGTAATAAAGACAGTTTTCCCAGATAAATCAAGACGGGAAAAACTGTCTGCATCAAGCATGATGTCCGGGTGGCTTATGCCCGCTAAAATTTGCATACTCTGGTCAAGTACCCTGAAGCGCAATCGTAATGGCTTGTCCAGAAATCCATAACGCGACGCAAATTGGCCTATGCCTGTGTAGCGCTCATCAATAGCATCCAGAGGTAATGCCAGATCCAGTAGTTCTGACAATACCGCACGATTTGCCTCAATGAATTTGCTGTGTATGCCAGTAATATCAACTTGACGCAGATAAATTGCAGGGCGTGGATGTTCGCATAACCATGCGATAATCGCCAGCAATTGCGGCCATCGGTCATGCAAGTCGAGTGCCTGCATGGGGCGTTTTTTTAACCATGACTGCAATACCTGGCGCTTGTTCAGTGTTTCATCAAACAGCAACTGAAAACGCGCAGCTTCCCGTTTTTTGCCTGTTATCGCCAAAGCTGCTTCAAGGCTATTTATCCAGACTTGATCTGGCAAGCGTTGCAAACCATGTATGCGGTGGCGCACCTCGCGCCATTCCAAGCGTATATGTGGTAATGAGGCTAGTTCTGTTATCCATTTTCTTACGGCATCAAAGCGGTCGCTGATATCGCTGGAGGTTGGTGCCTTCAAGCTCAAACGTAGCGGGAAGTGCAATTCAGGTTCCAGTTGCATACGCAATAAATCACCACGCTCCCACAGACGTTGCAACTGGGCCTTTAATTCAATTGAGCCAGTCCAATTCATGTAAGCGCATCCGTCAGCACATGTAATTTCTGTTCGCGATACTCTTCTATCGATAAATTACGCAATTTGGATTCCTGACCATTTTCGTTATGCACAAAGCCAACGCTGGATACATAAGGTTCAATAATATGGATTTTTTGCAAAGGCGTGACGATCAGTAATTGCAGATTCAATTGCTGAAACAGATTCAGGCCATATTGCGCAGATTCATCAGAGCCGCGTCCAAATGCCTCATCAATTACCACAAAGCGGAAAGAGCGAGAACGTTGCTTGTCCCAGCCCAGGCCAAATTGATAGGCAAGGCTGGCGGCTAAAATGGTGTAAGCCAGCTTTTCTTTTTGGCCGCCTGATTTGCCGCCAGAGTCGGAATAGTGCTCATGTTCTGCATCATTGCTACGCCATCTTTCACTGGCCGCAAACAAGAACCAGTTACGCACATCGGTGACCTTGCCAGTCCAGCGTTTGTCCTGTTCAGACAGACCTTCACGTCCGCGAAAGCGGTCTATGATTGCTTTCACTTGCAGGAATTTTGTTTCTGAATACTGTGCTTCGTCTGAACCGCTCAAAGTACCCTCGGTACAAGCCCGCAAATCAGACTGAAAATCACGTATGTCAGCATCTGGGCTGATCTGCGATTCGACGATGATGTAACGCTCAGGGTTATAGTCTATCTGTATCAGTGATTCATTGATGTGAGCAATACGCTCTTTGATGGTTTCACGTTCCCGTGCCAATTGCGCATTGAAATTGGCCAGTTCATTGATGGTGTTGACGTTCAACATCTCTTTGAAGCGTGCTTCAAAGCGTGGCAGGTCGTCGCGGTTCAATTGCTCGAGCAGTTTCTTGTATTCAAATCCGGCATCGACATGGGTATCAAAGTCAGTGGTTTCCAGCTTGAATTCGTTCTTGAAAGTGAACATGGCTTCACTGATTCTTTTGCCCAACTTTCTCAATTTGTCGTCTTCTGTTTCCAGATTTTTGTGAATGAAACTGCGCACCTCATGCTCTTGTGGATCACAAGACTCAACCGTGAGTGTGTGCTTGCCCAAAACCTGGTTGCGTATTTTCTCCAGCAGGTGTGTTATGTCGGCTTCCATAGCCTGCTTTTGCAGCACTGCCAGCGCAGCAGCCTGCAGGCCTTCAGCCTGTTGCTGCAGCCCTTCGTTTTTTGAGCGCTTGTCCTTGAAGCTGTCGAGCTGGCTTTCCAGCTCCTTCAGCGCCTGTCTGGCGTTGTGCAAATCCTGATTCAAGGATAGCAGTACATCAGAGGCAGCTTCCAGTCTTTGTTTTTCAAGCTGAAGATTGGCAATCTCTGTAACCAGGCTGGTCCAGTTGATTTCTTCAAAATCTTTGAATTCTTCCAGTTTGTCGAGCACAGTGATCCTGGCTTTGGCGGCGTTTTGCGCAGCTTTGGCATCATTCATCAAGGTCATGACACGGTGCATGTCAGTTTCCAACTGACTACGTTTCTTTTCCAAGGCGGCTATCTTGGGTGCATTCGACCAGCCCAGTACATAGCGGCTGCGGTCATTGATGCTGTGGCTATCGTCTTTCTCGTGGCGGCCACTGGGGTCTTTTATCTGACCAGCCATGGTAATTGCCCTGGCTTCCTGACGGAACTGCGCCTGGCTTGCGCAACAGGCGACATCGAAACGGTGCAACAGCTCGGCTTCCAGCCATTCATACAATGCAGAATCCGGCTTGATGGCGAGTTTCCTGACCAGTGAATCAGCATGCGGGCTGGCCGGTTTGCCACGTCTTTGCTGATGCACCCGAAAATACACGAAACGACCGTACAGATGGTTTGTGTTGACCCACTCTGCAACCTGCTGGTAATACTTTTCTGGCACCAGCATGGACAAGGCAAAGCCACGCATGAGCCGCTCTGCTGCACCTTCCCATTCTTGTTCGCTATCGCGGATTTGTATCAGCTCACCGCAAAAGGGCATGTCATCTTCTGCGATGTTCAGCCCACTACACAAGAGTTCACGTATCTTGATTTGTTTGCTGTCTATATTATTCGGGCGGCGCTTCAGGCTGTTGATTTCAGTCTGTAATTCATCCCTCTCAATCTTGGCTTGCCTGAAGCTGACACCGTGTTCTGCGTGTATGTTTTGAAGGCGGCCTTCATCGGCATGCAAATCCTCAGCCAATGTGCGCAAGACCTGGTTTTTCGCATGGAAATCCTGTGAGTTAT
This sequence comes from Undibacterium sp. Tian12W, assembly GCF_049339405.1. NCBI lineage: Bacteria > Pseudomonadati > Pseudomonadota > Betaproteobacteria > Burkholderiales > Oxalobacteraceae > Undibacterium > Undibacterium sp. Tian12W. The sequence continues at coordinate 145,120 of NZ_JBMPPK010000009.1, read as the reverse complement.
CAGCAGGTTTCTCACCAAGGTCGGCCAATAGCTGGCCGTAACGCTCAGCCTTGTTCTTGCGACTGTCGCGCAGGATTTCTTTTTTCCTGATATCCGCTTCCAGCTTACTCAGGCGGTCGCCACCATTATTGGCAATGGCGAGCTTGATATCGTCTATCTCAAAACCTTGCTTTTCACGTTGCATTTCCAATTGCGATATCTGGGCATTATGCCCTAACCATTCTTCCCCTAAATGATTCAGGCGTTGTGTCAGCAAGTGTAATTTCAAGCTGGCAAAATGGCTAGGCAAGCCTTCGCGGCATTGTTTCAGTTGCGCAATGTCGGCCGCTTTCACGATGTGCAGTTCATAATCTGCGACCAGTGGCGTCAGCATATCGGTCTGGCGCTTGGCCTTCAAGACCGCTTCATGGGCGCGGTTCAAGTCTTCAAAGTGAGAGATCAGGGCATCGGTACGGCTGGCTACATCAAAGGGTTCCAGCATGTGGGTTCGTACAAAGTCTGTCAGATTGCCAACCGACTTCATGGACACAGTCTGATGAAACAGTTCCATAGCCTGCTCATTCTCTATGCCAAAACGCCGCCGGAACCAGGCTGCATATTTAAAGAAACTCTCTTCTACATCTGCACCTGAGGCACGCAGTCTTTTGCGCAACTTATTGACATCTGCATCAAAATTGCCAAAGTCAGCGGCTATGGATAATTCTTTTTCTGCCCCGACAAAAAAACGCGCAGGCTGACCGTGTGGTTCTTTCATCCAGAACATCTGCGCCAGCGTCACTGTCTGGTCAAAACCGGCATTGCGAAACACGGCCAGGATGACGGAATAGCTATTGTCCTTGCGCAGCGACACTGGTCTGGCGGTACCACTGACTTCATTACGCTCTGACTTGAAATAGCCGAGCACATAAGAGCGCAAGTTTCTTTCCCGGCTGTCTGCACCTGCAGCCTTGTTATAGGCTGCTTTTTGTGTCGGCACCAGCAGGGTAGTGATCGCATCCACCAAGGTGGATTTGCCTGAGCCTATATCGCCCGTGAGCAAGCCGTTTTTGCCACCCAGATGCAAACTCCAGACTTTCTTGTCAAAGGTGCCCCAGTTAAGCACTTCCAGTCTGTGCAGGCGAAAGCCTGACAGCTCGACCTCTGCCATCAGTTCGGTATTAGCTTGCATCACGTCATTCATCAGTTTTGTCCGATACATCTTCTTCGCCAGCGAGTTGCGCCTGGTAGCTGGCCAGCCTGACATCAAAATCAGCCAGCCATTGTGCATCAACAAAGGCTTTCAGTATGCGCCGCACCTCATAAGTTTGTGGGCTGCTGCCGGTTTTCAATTTGCGTATAAAACCCAGGTCTATCACTTTGTTGATATGGGTTTCGACCTGATCGACCAGTCTGGCTTCGTTACTGCTGTCGGGTAAAAACACACGCATGAGTCCGGCGATGTCTTCCTTGCTTAAAACCAGGCGTGTGTCACCGCCATTGGCATCAAATTCTGCCAGCCTCTTCCTGAGTAACGCTAATAGCAGACTGACAGGAAATGACAAAGGCCGTCGCGCCACCAGACGGGGCAACCGGGTTTTGGTTTTTGCTTCTTGTTCTTCTGGTTCAGGTCGGCTTTTGAGAAAGGCATATCCTTCTGCTTCATCCAGCACCAGATCAAGATTGAGAACATTAACATAGTCGCGCACCCTTGCTTGCAGCTTCAAGAGCGCGCCCCACAATTGCTCATCATCTTCACGGTACAGAACCGTCTTGAGCAAATTGATCAGCAACGGGGACAATGCATGGTCTTGATTAGGCGTGGATTGTTTAGTTGTAGCGTGGCCAGCAACGGAGGCGGTGGTATCCATGCTCACCTCACAAAAATGACGCGTGGCAGGGTAGCCTGTTTTTGTACTTGCTCGCCACGGGATGTGATTGCGTGCCAGCCTATGGTTTCTGCGTGCTCTTCATCGATCACTGTATTGAAAGAGTCATTACCCAAATGCAGGTAACTGACGAGCTCAGCCAAACCATGTTTCAAGGGGTATTTGCTTGTGATTTCTTGCAGCGTCGCTTGGGATTGCAGTTGCAATGCATGTCGTATATGTAGCATCAACTCTGCTTTGTCGATAGTGAAATAATTGTAGAGCGCATTGGTATCAAGGTCAGCATCACCAGCCTGCAAGATCAGGTCAGCAATTACTGGTTTGAAAGAGGGTGTGTGCAAAGGGCGCTCCATCGGCAATTCTATCTCTGCCGTCATTTCATCTATGCTAAAAAATTCACCAGATGGTTGTTGCTGGCGCAAAGCCAGTGACCTGGATTCTATGCCGCGCAAAATGTCCATGATGCGGCGATTTTCCAGCCAGGTCTGATCATCCAGGAAGCGCCTTAGCTGTTGCGATAATTGGGCGACTGTACGCTGGGTATGTTCACCCGCTTCCAGCCAGTCATAGTGCACACGCCTGGTACGTGGTCCAGGTGCAAGTTCCTGTACAGGTGTCAACGTAAGTACGTGATCGAGCAACTGCGTCAGTTCTTCCTGCCTGCGGCTGGACATCAAAAAATCCCAAAAGGCACGAAAACTCTTGCCCTGATCTGAGTCGCTGATCGCATCACGCTCACCCATGATCTGCTCCAGCAAGGCTCCCTTGGAACCCTCCCACAAAGCGATGTGCTCACGCACCCGCCGGTCAAGCTGGCGGAAGTTATATTCAACCTCACGAAAATCCGTCAGAAGATCACGTGAAATCTGCATGAATTGCTGGAAGCGGTCCTTGATACCCGTGTCATCCAGCAAGCCCAGATCACCGCTTAAGACCCGGCTAATCTCCGCATCAATGTCTTCACGTTTCTTTTGCAACTCGGCGATGCGCTTTGCGGGGTCAACTTCGCTACCTTCACTCATTTGCTTGAGCAAGTCAAACAAGGTCAGCAAGCGTGACTCAGTACCGACGAAGCTGCGCTCAGTCAGGCTGCTGAGCCAGTTGATGGCTTTTTCTGTCGCTGGTGTCAGGTCAAATTGTGCCTCGTCCGAGCCCTGTTGATAGAATTTGCGTAACCAGCCTTTATCCGGGCTAGCCCAGTCATTCAAATACTCCTGCGCCCGCTTGGGGAATTCGTTTTCACCCAGACGCTCACGTAGGGCAAACAATTCATCTTCCAGCATCTCAGCCAGATCAGCGGCACTCACAACCCTTACATTGGGCGCGACAAAGATGCGATGCAAAAAACTGGCAATCAAGGGCGCATGGTCAGAACACAACAAGCGCCAGGCGGGATGATGAGTGCGCAGGGCGGACAGAGTAGAAAAGTCCAGGGACATGCAGGCTTGCTCGCTATTCAAATTGGTATATGGGCAGGCAATAATCCTACTGTATAAAGATGGGGGTTGTCATGTATATTTAATAATGATGCGTCAGTATGAGCCCAAAGTTTTATCACTTGTCGGTTGCATGTAGTTATGGATTGTATTGACAACAGCTATACAATTGATTATCGTGTATATCTATTGTCATTACGAGGAGGTGAGTTATGCGTGCTGCTGCAATTAATATCCGTGCCTTGCCAGAGCAAAGGGATCTCATTGATCAGGCTGCCAACTTGTTGGGTAAAAACCGTTCAGATTTCATGCTTGAAGTAGCCTGTGAACGTGCTCAAGCTGTGTTGCTGGATCAGGTTTTCTTCAATCTTGATGATGAAAAATTCCGCCAATTTAATGCCATGCTTGATGCTCCGGCAGCATCTAATCCTGGCCTTGAGCGACTGAAGGCTGTGAAGGCGCCTTGGGGCAAGCCCGAATGATGTTGGTTTTGTCTTCGCCCCAGCCTTTGGCGGCCGGCCACAAGCTGGACGAATTTTCCTGCGGTGAAGTATCACTGGATGACTGGCTCAAGCGTCGCGCCATGAGTAATCAACTCGCGGGCGCCAGCAGATGCTTTGTCGTGCTTGATGAGCAAACCAAGGTGCGCGGCTATTACGCCATGGCTGCAGGGGCAGTTGCTCATCAGCTTGCTACCGGCAATATACGCCGCAATATGCCTGATCCCATTCCAGTATTGGTTCTTGGTCGCCTTGCGGTCGATCGCGAGGCGCAAGGCATTAAGCTGGGGGCAGCTCTTTTGCAGGATGCAGTGAACCGGGCATTACTTGTCGCACAAAACACGGGCGTGCGCGCTTTGCTGGTTCATGCCTTGAATGACAGGGCGAAGGCGTTTTATGAATACTATGGTTTTCAGGTGTCGCCGCAGGATGGGATGACGTTGATGTTGGGGTTAAATTCTGATCAACTAGACAACATTCATCACATATAGTATTTTGTAATGATTGTCACGCAAAGATTGGGATGTATATATTGCAGCTAAGCAGGATAACTTCATCGAAGAATAAGCACAGTATTCTCTACTTGGGAACTGACCGATGCTGAGATTTCTGTTGAAGAGCTGTTCAAAAGCTTATGAATTTGAAGCCGCTAGGGTCTTCGAAATGTGACTGGCGGCGCTCGTTGAGCCATTTCAATAATACTGAAAGCTATAACATGATTTGTTCACATGGCCGGATTGCGCCGACACCAATTACCAAGCTTCGTTTGTTTGCGGATTCTGGAGGCTATTGTGCTAATCCCAATTGCTCTGAGCCAATATTTAAAGAATTTGATGATGAAGTTATTCACATTGCCGAGATCGCACATATCATTAGCGCAGGAGACAAAGGCCCTCGTGCGGATGCGAAACTAACCGATGAGGAGCGAAGCAGATATGAAAATCTTCTTTTGCTTTGTCCAAATTGTCACACAACGATTGATAAGGCTGAGGATAAGTTCTCGGAAGGATTGATTCTTGAATGGAAAAGACGGCATAAGGAAAAGCTAGCAGTTATATTTGGGATAAAACTTTTCCCTTCCAGAAAAGAAGCAAGATACGCAATAGTCCCACTTCTTTTGGGAAATAGAGCAATTTTTGATAAATACGGACCAAATACAGACGAGCGATTTAATCCAGAAAGTTCAGTACCAACTCAATGGCGTCGGAAAATAAGGGAAAGCATTATCCCCAACAACCGAAAAATTCTAGATATTCTTGATGCCAATCGCACTTTACTTCGCGAGGAGGAGTTCCTCATCATTGAGACTTTTCGCGAGCATGTTAATGACTTTGAGGCAAAGCATTTAGGAGGTGCTTTGCACAGTGGTGAACGATTTCCGGAGCAACTTAATAAAATATTCGAATGAGTTAACACATGACAGTCACAGATGGCAGCACTAATTGGGTTGCGGGCAAATTGTCACACGAGCATGTTTCAAGCGTGCGTGCCCTAGAAAACAATCTGATCGAGCTAGATATTGAAGAGATGGGCTCTGTTTTGGTCGCGGTTATGTCGCTGCGTGTCGCAGGATTGGCTAATATTCCGACTGCAGCTCGCCGACCAGATGTAGAATTTATTTTAAACATACCCAAGGATGCACTTTTCGATGGGGATCTTATAAATTTTGCCTATAATGTCCCGGTTGGACTTGGGGGGATTGGAGATTTGCTTAGGGCGGTCAATCAAAAAGACTTGCGAGGATATATCTGCCCGGAGAGGAGATTTATTTTTCGAGCGTTGTCTCAACATGATGCCGTTTCTCGTGTAGAGATGTTGAATAACAATACGTTTCTTATTCATCGGCACACGATGGCTGCGTATCAAGTTTTGGCTATAAACGAGTATGAAATCACCGCCGATGTAATCAGAGATAATATTCAGAGATTCGGAAGAAGTCGAACCATTCTTGTTAATAATCCAAATGGACGTGTCACGCCCGAAGCCATTGACGCTGCCAGAAGTGCAGGGGTTCGAATCGTAGATGTTCGGCAGTTACTAGGAGCCTTAAATAGTTAAAAAAGAGGAATTACTGCTTGAAATTTACTCTTTCATCTTGGATGCCGCTACTGCATTTACTGGAGGAAAGATTTATTTATTCGGTTCAATTTTAACTAGCAAACCCCAGGTTTCAGATGTGGATATCTTGGTGGTTTATGAGTCGGTGAATGGCCTTGCTGAGTTAAAGGAACATTTTTCCTCGCTAGGCTTAATGGCGCCAATCGATGTAATTTATATGACTACTAATGAAGAGATTTACCTTGACTTCATAAGAAAACAAAATGCTACGCTTATTGCTCCGCGCATTGAGAAATGTTAATCAGTTAATAGTCGGCTTCAATTTTAAAAATTGAAGCACGCAGGTGCTTTCACCTGCCCACACTCATCCCCACGTCCCGCGGATTCAATTTACACAGATCATCAAAATAAAAAAGCCACCCAATAAATTGGGTGACTTTTGTATTTTGGTGGAGACGGCGGGAATCGAACCCGCGTCCGAAAGCACTCTACAGACAGTTCTACATACTTAGTGCTGCCATTTGATTTAATCCTGACGACGCGGACGCACACGCTGCGGCAGGACGAGTTACCTATTATTTAATCGAGAGTCAAGTAACCCGGCTCAAGACGATTCCATATGAATGTCCTTACTGCTGTTGCCAGCCCACCCTATGGACGAAGTGGTGTAAGGTTAGCCGGTATTAAGCGGCTAATGCGTACGAGTTATCGTTTGCAGTTATATAGTTCAGATTGTATTTACGAGGTAGTCTGGCCTCGGTATGCCCTGCGCTGCTTTGCAACCCCCGTCGAAACCTGGTCGTCCCCAAAGCTTTATCAGTATACCCCATTTAGGGGTAGTCCTGCAGTATTCAAGAGGCCATGGCCTGTAAATGTTTGGCGCGTACCAGTTCCAGCAGTTCCAGCGGGCTGTCGATGATGGCGTTGGCTTTCCAGTGTTTTGGCTCGGTCGCGCCGCAATAACCCCAGGCGGCGGCGATGCTGGTCATGCCGGCGGCTTCGGCTGCTTGTATGTCGCGCAGGTCGTCGCCTACGTACCAGCAGTTTTCTGAGCGTATGCCCAGTTGCCTTGCAGCTTCCAGCAAGGGGGCCGGGTGGGGTTTGGCATGCGGGGTGGTATCGCCAGAGATCACACAGCGTGCTTCCTGCAAATCGAGCAAGGGGATCAGCGGGCGGGTAAAGCGCATGGCCTTGTTGGTGACTATGCCCCAGGATACGCCCATGACATCAAGACCGCGCAAGAGGTCTGGCACTTGCTTGAACAGTTTACTGTGCACGGCAATGGCGGATTCATATTGGTTCAAAAATTCAACGCGCATTGCTTCGTAATCAGGATGTTCTGGCTTGATGCCAAAACCCGCGCCCAGCAAGCCGCGAGCACCGGCCGATGCATGGGGGCGCAAGCTTTGATAGTGAACGGGTGCCAGTTGCCGGTTTTCACGCATGACATTGACGGCGGCTGCGAGGTCGGGGGCAGTGTCTGCCAATGTACCGTCGAGGTCAAACAGGATTGCTTGTGGAGTTTGCATAATAAAAAATCAAAAACACGCCTTCATGATGGATGAAGGCGTTTTGTTGGCTTCACAGCGGACGTGTACAGGCAACCATGTAGTTGACACTGGTATCAGCATTCAGCGAGTAGATTTGGGTCAGGGGGTTATAACTCAAGCCCTTCATCGCATGTAATTCCAGAGCTGCATTGCGTATGTCTTGCGACAATTCTGCCGGTGTGATGAACTTGGCGTAGTCATGCGTACCCTTGGGCAGCATTTGCAGCAGGTATTCTGCACCGATAACAGCAAACAGGTAGGCCTTGGCATTGCGGTTCAGCGTGGAGAAGAAAACATGTCCACCTGGTTTGACCATTTTTGCGCAGGCCTTGATGATGGAGGCGGGGTCGGGCACATGTTCCAGCATTTCCATGCAGGTGACAACATCAAACTGGCCAGCCTCTGCTTCTGCCATGTCTTCGGCGGCGATTTTTTTATAGCGCACGCTCACGCCAGATTCAAGTCCATGCAGGTCGGCTACCTTGAGGGCTTTGTCAGACAGGTCTATGCCGGTGACGGTCGCCCCTTTTTTTGCCATGGATTCGGCCAGGATACCGCCGCCACAACCTACGTCGATGACTTGTTTGCCTGCCAGCGGTACACGCTGGTTGATCCATTCCAGTCGCAGTGGGTTAATTTCATGCAGTGGTTTGAATTCAGAGCTGGGGTCCCACCAGCGATGGGCAAGTTCACTAAATTTCTGGATTTCTGCGGGATCAGCGTTCAAGGTGGACATGATGTGGTTTGAAGTGCCGGGTCGGGGCATGAGCTGCGAAACCGCTATTGTAGGCGATTCAGGGCTGTACCGCATTGACGGAAAATAAACATAGTATGGAAATACTCTGGGAGCGTTTCCGGCCTTAAGCAAGAATGAATGGCGCGAGCCACAAATAAAAAAACCCGCCGAAGCGGGTTTTTCAGAAGCCAGGCTTCAAGTACTGAATTACTTAACGTTGCGTGTACCAACAACTTCGATTTCAACGCGACGATTTTTTTGGCGACCATCAGCTGTTTTATTGTCAGCTACTGGTTGTTTTTTGCCTTTGCCTTCAGTGTAAACACGGTTGGCTTCGATGCCTTTGCTTACCAGGTAAGCTTTGACAGCTTCAGCACGACGAATAGACAATTTTTGGTTGTATTCTTCAGAGCCTACAGAGTCAGTGTGACCAACAGCGATAACGACTTCCAGGTTGATGGATTTCAGTTTGGATGCCATGTCGTCGAGTTTGACTTTAGCTTCTGGTTTCAGAACAGCTTTGTCAAAGTCAAAGAATGCGTCAGCTGCAAACGTTACTTTTTCAGAAGTAGGTGCAGGTGGAACAACCGGTTTCGGTGGTTCAACTGGAACAACAGCTGGTGCTGGTGTTGGTGGTGCTGGTGGAGCTGGTTGTACTAAAGGTGCATCGCAACCTGGAACTGCGTCAGCAGGAGTCCAGTAGCCAGTACGCCAGCACAGACCAAATGGGTCACGTGCAATTACACCGCGACCATCTTGTACATAGGCGCTGTGTGGCTTGTTAGCCATAATGTCTTGCTGTGCGGAAGCAGAAAAGGATGCTACTGCGGACGCTGCGATAACGAGCTTGACTAAATTTTTCATATTTCTCCTCTCGGGTGAGATTATTACCGCAGATGAACTGCGCAAATTACTGCATAAAACCAGATAGTACCACGGCGATGATGACATTACTATTTCGTCAAACATCATGTCAGCCATAAATCAGCATTCGTTCTATTTTGCCATAATCATCAATATAAAGACGAAAATTGTTAAATCGACAAAGTTACAGTTAGTTAAATATGTCGTATTTTGACAACGAAATGTATGCTTTGGCAAGCTAATACCAGTTCCGGAGCAGAAATGTTTTGTTTTTGACCAGAAAAGCGAAGGATTTTTGCACCGAAATTATTTAGCGAGACCGCGTCCTTCGACGACGATGCGCCTGTTTGGTGCAAGGCATTCTGCCAGTTTTGCCTTGGGTAACTTGTCATCGCAAGACTTGATCTGTTGTGTTTTGCCCATGCCCATGGTGTCCATAGGGGCATTGATGCCCTTGCTGCCCAGGTAGGCGACTACGGCATCGGCATTCTTTTCAGATAATTTCTGGGCTTGTGCCTGGCTGCCTGACAGATCGGTATGGCCGCTGACGACGATGAGATCGACTTTGGCGCAGGTGGCCAGCTTGGTCATGACTTCATTGTCTATGCGCTCTTTACCCTTGTCATTCAATACAGATAATTGTACGGATTTTTTGTGTTCAAAAATTTCATCGCTTTGCAGGGTGAGGGCAAAGTCGCAACGCTTGGGTGCAGCAGCCGGGGCTGGAGCAGGAGGAGTAACTGCTGGGGTTGCAGCCGGGTTGGCAATTGCGGCAGATGCAGGGGCTTCACCAGTTTGTGCCGATGATGCTGGTGCTGTAGCGGTTTGGGCCAGGGCTGTTGAGACGGGCAGGGCGAATGCTGCGAGCACAAAAAGTGCTGTCAAATTTTTTAACATGGTTGTCTCCGTGAGGATATTAATTATTTGTCAGGTGTTTTTATTATGCTTTTGATTAAATCATATAAATTTGCACCCCGGCTGTCATTTGAATGACAGTGTTGCATGCCGTCAGTTGGCTATTTTGCGGCCTATTGCCAGTGTTTACCTGACTTAATTGCTATAAATGGAATTCAGCGTAGGAGGCATGTTAGAATCAAGAGTTAAACGTCAGTCTTTAACAGTCTTAATAAAATCTTATTGGATTTCACTTATTGGATTTTAATTAAGGACGTTATTAAAGACGTTATTAATTAACCAAGCTCTAATTCGCCGGCCGCCAATGGATCAATTCGCAAAAGAAACACTCCCGATTTCCCTTGAAGAAGAAATGCGCAAAAGCTATCTCGATTACGCGATGAGCGTTATCGTAGGTCGCGCTTTGCCGGATGTGCGTGATGGCTTAAAGCCTGTGCATCGTCGCGTATTGTTCGCGATGCACGAAATGAACAATGTCTATAACCGCCCCTTCGTCAAATGTGCGCGTGTGGTGGGTGAAGTCATGGGTAAGTACCATCCCCACGGCGATGCCTCCATTTACGACACGCTGGTGCGTATGGCGCAGGATTTTTCCCTGCGTTATACCCTGGTCGATGGTCAGGGTAACTTCGGCTCCATCGACGGCGACAATGCTGCGGCGATGCGTTATACCGAGTGCCGCCTGGACAAGATTGCCAATGAAATCCTGGCAGATATCGAAAAAGAAACGGTCGATTTCGTTCCCAACTATGACGGCAAGGAAAGAGAGCCTTCAGTTCTGCCTACCCGCATCCCGAATCTGCTGATCAACGGCGCATCCGGTATTGCGGTGGGTATGGCGACGAATATCCCGCCACATAATATTACCGAGATCATCAACGGTGCCCTGCATGTCTTGCGCAATAGCGATTGCACGATCGACGAGTTGATCGAGATCATCCCTGCGCCTGATTTTCCTACCGGCGGCATTATCTATGGCGTGTCTGGTGTGCGCGATGGTTACCGCACTGGCCGTGGTCGTGTGGTCATGCGCGCCAAGACTCACTTTGAAGAATTTGGCAAAGAAAACCGTACGGCACTGATCGTTGATGAGCTGCCATACCAGGTCAATAAAAAATCCCTGCTGGAACGTATCGCTGAACTGGTACGTGACAAAAAGCTCGATGGTATTTCTGATATCCGCGATGAATCCGATAAATCGGGCATGCGCGTGGTCATCGAGCTCAAGCGCGGCGAAGTACCTGATGTAGTATTGAACAATCTGTACAAGCAGACACAGTTGCAAGACACCTTCGGCATGAACATGGTGGCGCTGGTGAATGGCCAGCCAAAATTGCTGAACCTGAAGGAAATGTTGTCCTGCTTCCTGTCGCACCGCCGTGAAGTGGTGACGCGCCGCACCCTGTTTGAACTGCGCAAGGCACGTGAACGTGGTCATGTACTGGAAGGCCTGGCGGTTGCGCTGGCGAATATTGATGACTTTATCGCCATCATCCGCGCTGCGCCTACGCCGCCTATTGCGAAACAGGAATTGATGACCCGCGCCTGGGACAGTTCCATGGTGCGTGAGATGCTGACGCGTACAGCGGCTGACAATTCTGGTGGCATTGATGCCTTCCGCCCTGAGAATTTGCCCAAGCACTACGGCATACAGCCAGATGGCCTGTATAAACTGTCTGACGACCAGGCGCAAGAAATCCTGCAAATGCGTTTGCAACGCCTGACTGGTCTGGAACAAGACAAGATCGTCAATGAATACAAAGACGTCATGGCCGAGATCGCCGATTTGCTGGACATCTTGTCCAAACCAGAACGCGTCACCGTCATCATCACTGATGAACTGACTCTGGCCCGCAATGAATATGGTGAAGGCAATAAAGACGTACGCCGTTCAGAAATCACCCATAACGCCACCGATCTGGGTACAGAAGACCTGATCACGCCGCAAGATATGGTCGTGACCCTGTCGCATACCGGTTATATGAAGTCGCAACCCTTGTCTGAATACCGCGCGCAAAAACGCGGTGGCCGTGGCAAGCAGGCGACAGCGACCAAGGATGATGACTGGATCGAGCAACTCTTCGTTGCCAATACCCATGATTACATCCTCTGCTTCAGTAACCGTGGCCGCATGTACTGGCTGAAGGTATGGGAAGTACCACAAGGTTCGCGTACTTCACGCGGCAAGCCTATCGTGAACATGTTCCCATTGCAGGACGGTGAAAAAATCACCGTCATCCTGCCTTTGTCTGGCGATAACCGTACTTTCCCTGAAGACCATTATGTCTTCATGTCCACCAGCCTGGGCACGGTCAAGAAAACACCTTTGACTGACTTCAGCAACCCTCGTAAAGCCGGCATTATCGCGGTTGATCTGGATGAAGGCGATTTCCTCATCGGCGCGGCACTGACTGATGGCAAGCATGACGTCATGCTGTTCTCTGATTCTGGCAAGGCAGTACGCTTTGATGAAAACGATGTACGTCCTATGGGCCGTACCGCCCGTGGCGTACGCGGTATGAATCTGGATGAAGGTCAGCAGGTTATTGCCTTGCTGGTGGCTGAAAATGAACAGCAATCTGTGTTGACAGCGACTGAAAACGGCTACGGTAAACGTACCCCTATCACTGAATATACGCGTCATGGCCGTGGTACCAAGGGCATGATCGCAATTCAGACATCAGAGCGTAACGGCAAGGTTGTCGCTGCAACACTGGTAGAAACAACGGACGAGATCATGTTGATCACTACCGGTGGCATCCTGATACGTACCCGTGTTTCCGAAATTCGTGAAATGGGTCGCGCAACCCAGGGTGTGACCCTGATTGCAGTCGAAGATGGCACCAAGCTGTCTGGCCTGCAACGTATCGTGGAAACGGATGCGGACGTAGATGCAGCATTGGAAACTGATTCCGGCGCAAATGACGCAGAAGGCAGCGCACCAGAAGCCGACGCAGCGGAGTAAACCATCTATGACGACGATCTACAATTTCTCTGCGGGCCCGGCAGTATTGCCGAAAGAGGTATTGCAGCAAGCCGCTGCCGAAATGCTGGACTGGCATGGCAGTGGCATGTCCGTCATGGAAATGAGCCATCGTGGGCCAGAGTTCATGTCCATCCTCGCTGCTGCGCAAAGTGATTTGCGCGAGCTGCTGGCGGTGCCGGACAATTATAAGATCCTGTTCCTGCAAGGCGGTGGCCTGGGCGAAAACGCCATCGTCCCCATGAATCTGATGGGGCGCAAGCCGCAGCCTGCAACGGCAGATTTTGTGCATACCGGTTCCTGGACTGGCAAGTCCATCAAGGAAGCAAAAAAATACGGCAATGTGAATATCGCAGCTACTGGTGAAGCCAGCGGCTACACTACTGTGCCGCCACGCGATAGCTGGAAATTGACACCAGATGCTGCCTATGTGCATCTGTGTACCAATGAAACCATTGATGGCATTGAATATCAGTTTGCCCCCGATGTGGCGGCAGAAACCGATGGAGCGCCCATCGTCGCCGACATGTCTTCGCACATTCTGTCGCGCGTGATTGATGTATCGAAATATGGCGTCATCTTTGGCGGTGCGCAAAAAAATATCGGCCCGGCAGGTTTGACCATCGTCATTGTGCGGGAAGATTTGCTCGGCCATGCCTTGCCCATCTGCCCGTCTGCCTTTGACTGGAAAATCGTTGCCGACAATGATTCCATGTACAACACCCCGCCGACCTATGCGATTTATATCGCAGGCCTGGTGTTCCAGTGGCTCAAGCAGCAGGGCGGTGTGGCGGCGATGGAGCAAAAGAATATTGCCAAGTCCAGCCTGCTGTATGACTACCTGGATTCCACAGATTTTTATGAAAACAGAGTAGAAAAAGGCAGCCGTTCACGCATGAATGTGCCTTTTTACCTGAAAGATGAAAGCCTGAATGCGGCATTCCTGGCAGAAGCCAAGGCGAATGGCCTGTTGCAATTGAAAGGCCATAAATCAGTAGGCGGCATGCGTGCCTCGATTTATAACGCCATGCCTATAGAGGGCGTGCAGGCTTTGGTCAGCTTCATGCAAGAGTTTGCGCGCAAACATACGTAAATACTTGAGCCAGTGGCTTGAGCACATGGCGTCTGTTTTGTTTACACTATAGACAGACGCCGCTAATTATTTTCATCATCAGCCCTTTCTGAGCATGGTACTCACCATCACCTGGAAACCGTGGCGCTGATGAACCAGGTCAAAAGCCCGGCGAAAAAAGCATATCCGGCATGGCAGCCATGCGCTACAGTATTACTGCCTGCCCACACCCTATCAAACACGGTTTTTAGGTCATTATGAGCGACAATAAATTACTCCCCCTGCGCATCAAGATTGATGCCATCGATGCACAAATCCTGGATTTGCTGAACCAGCGCGCCCGCGTGGCTGAAGAAGTTGGCCATGTCAAGGCAGAAACCAATGCGCCGGTGTTTCGCCCTGAACGTGAAGCGCAAGTCTTGCGCGGCGTGGCTGAACGCAATCCTGGCCCCTTACTGAGTGACGACATCCAACTGATCTTCCGCGAAATCATGTCGGCCTGCCGTGCGTTGGAGCGCCGCGTGGTCGTGGCCTTCCTTGGTCCTGTCGGCACCTTCAGCGAACAGGCTGTCTATAAACAGTTTGGCCATGCTATCCAGCCTTTGCCCTGCGTGTCTATCGATGAAGTTTTTCGTGCTACCGAAGCAGGTACGGCAGACTTTGGGGTCGTGCCTATCGAGAATTCATCGGAAGGCGCGATCAACCGTACTCTCGATTTGCTTTTGCAAACCAGCCTGGCCATCAGTGGTGAGCTGGCGATACCGGTGCAGCATAGCCTGATGAGCAAGTCTGGCAATATGGAAGGCGTCAGCCGCATCTGTGCTCATTCGCAAGCTTTGGCACAATGCCAGGCCTGGCTGAACCAGCATTTTCCGCATGTGGAAAGACATGCCGTGGCATCGAACGCAGAAGCAGCGCGTATGGCCAGTGGTGACTATACCGTGGCGGCGATTGCCAGTGAAATTGCTGGTCATCAGTACAACCTGGGCATAGTCTCCGCCCATATCCAGGATGACCCGCATAACCGTACCCGTTTTGCTGTCATTGGTCGCTTGCGTACTACGCCTAGCGGCAAGGACCAGACTTCCATCGTGCTGGCAACGCCCAATAAGGCGGGTGCTGTGTATAACCTGCTGGCACCACTGGAAAAACATGGCGTGTCAATGACGCGTTTTGAGTCACGTCCTGCACGTACCGGCAATTGGGAATACTATTTCTACGTTGACGTAGAGGGTCATGTCATGGATGTCAAGGTAGAAGCGGCCATGGCCGAGCTCAATGACAAGGCAGCCTTCTTCAAGGTGCTGGGTTCTTACCCTTGTACAGTGTGAGTGCCTGATGCAAAAAGCTTTTCAACGCATAGCGATTTTTGGCGTAGGTTTGATAGGTGGTTCATTTGCCCTGGCTTTAAAAAAAGCAGGGGCAGTTGAGCAGATAGTCGGGGTAGGGCGCAGCCAGGCTTCGCTGCAAAAAGCGCAGCAACTGGGCATCATCGATGAAATAGCCTTGAATGCCGAACAGGCATTGTGTAACTGTGACCTGGTGCTGATCGCTGCGCCAGTCGCTCAAACAGGCGCGATATTAAAGGCGATTTACCCGCATTTGCAGCCAGGCACGATAGTCACGGATGCTGGCAGTACCAAGGCAGATGTGGTTGCCGCTGCACGCGCCAGTCTGGCTGAAAAGATAGCGCAATTTGTACCTGCGCATCCGATAGCCGGGCGTGAGTTGAATGGGCCTGAGGCCGCACTGGTGGATTTGTATGTCGGCAAAAAAGCCGTCATTACCCGCCTGCCAGAAAATAGCGATGCGGATGTGGCGAGGGTGGCATGGGCCTGGCAGCAATGTGGTGCCATCATCCATCATCTGGAACCTGCTGCACATGACGGCGTGTTTGCCGCAGTCAGTCATTTGCCGCATTTGCTGGCCTATGCGCTGGTCGATGATATCGCCCGCAAGCCGCATGCTGATACCTTGTTCCAGTATGCCGCCAGTGGCTTTCGCGACTTTACCCGCATTGCTGGTTCATCACCAGAAATGTGGCGTGACATCAGCCTGGCGAACCGCGCTGCGATGTTGCAGGAACTGGATTCGTATACTGCTCGCCTGTCCATCTTGCGCCAGCATCTGGTGGATGCCGACAGTGACGGTATAGAAGGCATTTACGCCAATGCCCAGCGTGCGCGCCATAACTGGATCAGCGCTATTGAGGCAGCCGAAAAACAGCAGCGTGAAGGTGGGGATTGACAGGGCTACGCTCTTCTCTACATCTACAAACTCAACATTGAATAAAACCATGACACAAGCAAGCAAACATTATCCGCATTACCTTGATCTGCAACCCGTCATGCAGGTGCAGGGCACAGTCAAATTACCGGGTTCCAAAAGTATTTCCAACCGTACTCTTTTGCTGGCGGCGCTGGCAGAAGGCAAGACCCAAATTATGGATTTGCTGGCATCCGATGACACCATGGTCATGCTGAACGCCCTGACGCAACTGGGCGTGCACTGGGAGCAGGATGGCGATAGCCAGAATTACACGGTACACGGTGTCAAAGGTCATTTCCCCAAACACCAGGCTGATTTGTTCATGGGCAATGCCGGTACTGCGATACGTCCGCTGGTTGGCGCATTGGCTGTATTGGGTGGTGACTACACCATCCACGGCGTGCACCGCATGCATGAGCGTCCTATCGGTGATCTGGTTGATGCACTGAATGAGGCTGGTGCACAGATAGAATATACCGGCAACCCCGGCTACCCGCCCTTGCATATACGCCGTGGCCATATCCACGCTCAGCGTTTGCAAGTAAAGGGTAATGTCTCAAGCCAGTTTCTGACTGCCTTGCTGATGGCCGCACCTTTGATGGCGCGTGAGCATGATGTAACGATAGAAGTGGTAGGCGAGCTGATATCCAAGCCTTATATAGAAATCACCCTGAACCTCATGCAAAAATTTGGCGTGACGGTAGAGCGTGATGGCTGGCAGGCATTTACAGTCAAAAAAGGCCAGCATTATGTGTCGCCCGGTGTTATCCACGTCGAAGGCGATGCTTCTTCTGCTTCCTACTTCCTGGCAGCAGGTGCCATTGCTGGTGGACCTATCCGGGTAGAAGGCGTAGGCAAGTCCAGCATACAGGGCGATGTACGTTTTGCTGAAGCGCTGGAGAAAATGGGCGCAACCATTACCCTTGGTGATAACTGGATAGAAGCCACTTCGAATGGTGTCTTGCAGGCCATAGACATGGACTTTAACCATATCCCCGATGCTGCCATGACGATAGCCGTAGCCGCACTGTATGCCAATGGCATCACGACCCTGCGCAATATTGCCAGCTGGCGCGTGAAAGAAACCGATCGCCTGTCTGCCATGGCGACAGAATTGCGCAAACTGGGCGCAATTGTGGAAGAGGGCGCAGATTATATGACGGTGACCCCACCCGAACATATCCTGCCTGCAACTATCGATACCTATGATGACCACCGCATGGCCATGTGCTTCTCTTTGGCCAGCCTCGATGGCCGGGCCCGCAGAGGTGCTACTATGCGCATCAATGATCCAAAATGCGTGGCCAAGACTTTCCCTGATTATTTTGAAGTCTTTGCCAAGATTAATCACCAAGATTTGTTTTAAAGGTTTTTATTGCACCTATGGCATCTATGACTGCGCCTAATCCTGTTATTACAATTGACGGTCCTACCGCATCCGGCAAGGGCACAGTGGCACACAGGGTAGCCAAGCATCTGGGTTTTCATTATCTGGATTCTGGTGCCCTGTATCGCCTGACTGCCCTGATGGCTACCCGCCATGGCATCGCTCTGGAAGATGAAACTGCCATTGCCAGCATGGCAAGAACCCTGCCTTGCCGTTTTGTCCACGGCCATGTTTTTCTTGAAGATGCCGATGTCACCGACGCCGTAAGGGCAGAAGAAGTCGGCGTTGCAGCCTCCCGCATTGCTGTTTTGCCAGCAGTACGTCAGGCCCTGGTTGATTTGCAGGTGGCTTTTCGCTATACGCCCGGTCTGGTGGCTGACGGGCGCGATATGGGGACGGTGATCTTTCCCGATGCCGGCTTAAAAGTTTTCTTAACAGCAAGTGCTGAGGCGCGCGCAAGCCGTCGATATAAGCAATTGATTGAAAAGGGAATTTCTGCTAATATGGAAAACTTGGTAAAAGATTTGATGGAACGTGATGCGAGAGATAGTGCTCGCACCACAGCGCCGCTCAAGCCCGCGCCAGACGCGATCATCCTGGATACATCTGAATTAACTGCTGAAGAAGCAGTCAATAAAGTGCTGGTCTGGTATGCGCAAACACAGACAAACAACACTATATAAGTAAGTATTTAAGTATCTGGTGGAGTTTGCAGGTGTCGTTTCAAGTGCCTTTATTGACGCAAGGTTAATAAAGGGATGTTCAACCTAACCCGGTAAATAGTGTCTTTTGCACCGTTCCGGCTAACTTGTAAATACTATGTCTACTGTTTTCATGTCCCAAGATTTCGCAACCGGTGCAGATAGCTTCGCAGCTTTGTTCGAAGAATCCCTGTCACGTCAGGATATGCGTTCCGGTGAAGTGATTTCTGCTGAAGTCGTCCGTATCGACCACAACTTCGTGATCGTTAACGCTGGCTTGAAGTCTGAAGCCTTTATCCCTGTTGAAGAATTCAAAAACGACCAGGGCGACCTGGAAGTTAATATCGGCGATTTCGTTTCCGTAGCGATTGATTCGCTGGAAAACGGTTTCGGCGACACAATTTTGTCCCGTGACAAAGCTAAACGTCTGGCCTCCTGGCTCGCGCTGGAAAAAGCGCTGGAGTCTGGCGAGATTGTTACTGGTACAGTAAATGGCAAAGTCAAAGGTGGTCTGACTGTTCTGACGAACGGCATCCGCGCTTTCTTGCCAGGTTCTTTGGTTGATACACGCCCAGTTAAGGATACAACTCCTTACGAAGGCAAAACCATGGAATTCAAAGTTATCAAGCTCGACCGCAAACGTAACAACGTTGTGCTGTCCCGCCGCGCTGTTGTTGAAGCGTCCATGGGCGAAGAGCGTCAAAAACTGATGGAAACCCTGAAAGAAGGCACAGTGGTTACTGGTATTGTTAAAAATATCACTGACTACGGCGCGTTCGTTGATCTGGGCGGCATCGATGGCTTGTTGCACATCACCGATCTGGCATGGCGTCGTGTACGTCACCCTTCCGAGGTGTTGACAGTTGGTCAGGAAATCACTGCAAAAGTATTGAAATTCGACCAAGAGAAAAACCGTGTTTCCCTGGGCGTAAAACAATTGGGCGACGACCCATGGACAGGTTTGTCCCGTCGTTACCCAGCGAACACACGTCTGTTCGGTAAAGTAACGAACCTGACCGACTATGGCGCGTTCGTTGAAGTCGAGCAAGGTATTGAAGGCCTGGTTCACGTTTCCGAAATGGACTGGACTAACAAAAACGTTGCTCCAAATAAAGTTGTTCAATTGGGCGACGAAGTTGAAGTTATGGTTCTGGAAATCGACGAAGAACGTCGTCGTATCAGCCTGGGCATGAAACAGTGCAAAGCCAATCCTTGGGATGATTTCGCGATCAACCACAAGAAAGGTGACAAAGTTCGCGGTGCGATCAAGTCCATCACTGACTTCGGCGTATTTATCGGTTTGTCTGGCAACATCGACGGTCTGGTACATTTGTCTGATCTGTCCTGGAACGAAACAGGCGAAGAAGCAGTACGTCGCTTCAAGAAAGGTGACGAACTGGAAGCCATCGTTCTGGCAATCGACGTTGAACGTGAGCGCGTTTCCCTGGGCGTTAAGCAACTGGAAGGCGACCCATTCAATAACTACTGCGCAATGAACGACAAAGGTGCAGTTGTCGTTGGTACAGTTAAATCTGTTGAAGCCAAAGGCGCAGTAATCCAGTTGGCAGACGACGTTGAAGGCTACCTGCGTGCATCCGAAATCTCCCGCGACCGCGTGGAAGATGCTGGTACACACCTGAAAGTCGGCGACAGCGTTGAAGCCTTGGTATTGAACATCGACCGCAAAGCTCGTGGTATCCAATTGTCTATCAAAGCTAAAGATAGCGTTGAAACACAAGAAGCTATGCAAAAAATGTCCGTTACTGATTCCAACGCAGCATCCGGCACAACCAGCCTGGGCGCTTTGTTGAAAGCCAAGCTCGACAATAAAAACTAAGATTAAGTCATAAGGTTTTTACTATGACTAAGTCGGAACTGATAGCTCGTCTGGCAGAGCGATATCCGCAACTGGTAGCTAAAGATGTGGATATCGCTGTTAAAACCATCCTGGATGCAATGTCGGATGCCCTGGCAACGGGGCAACGCATAGAAATCCGCGGTTTTGGCAGCTTTGCACTGAACAGTCGTCCACCACGGATAGGTCGTAACCCCAAGTCCGGTGACAAGGTGATGGTCCCTGAAAAACGGGTGCCGCACTTCAAGCCAGGCAAGGAATTGCGCGAACGTGTTGATGCCATGGTGGGGCAACCGATACACGATGACTAAGTCAGGCTGACTGGTTGTTGAGCTCGGAATGTTGAGCCTATTAGATGACGCAAAGATAAAAACGGCATATCGGTTTTCCGATATGCCGTTTTTTTTCAGTACAATGCTCTTTTCGGGATAAATTGCTTCATTGACGATTTTTCCGCTTATCCATCAAGGATGCATACATGAAATATATTTCAAGATTTTTCGCCATCGTGCTGTTTATCCTGTTCTTTGGCTTTGCCTTGAAAAACGACCAGATAGTCACGCTGCAATATTTCTTTGGCTTTCAACGATCTGCTCCCCTGGTCATCATGCTGCTGGCTTTTTTTGCCGGTGGTGCTGCGTTGGGCGCACTGGCCATGGTGCCTATGGTATTCCGTCACAGACGCGACCTGCACAAACATAAAAAGACCCTGGCAGAAATTGAAAAAGAACGTGAAGCCGCGCAAAGGGCCAGCACACAAGCGCCCCAGCCTGATAGCATTCGCAATATCTGACACGTGTGGGCGCAGCTTTCAGCACATTGAGACCTGCGAACAAAGATTGGCCAAAGACATATCGGCAATTCAGGCTTTGCATCTGAACTGACATTGTTTTCAACAATAAGAAGAAATACACATGGAATTTGAAATTTGGTGGCTGCTAGGCATACCCTTATTCTTCACCTTGGGCTGGAGTGCTGCGCGTATCGATATACGTCAGTTGATCTCTGAGTCCCGCAGCCTGCCGCGTGGCTATTTCAAGGGCTTGAACTTCCTGCTGAATGACCAGCCCGACAAGGCCATTGATGCCTTTATCGATATCGTCAGGCTCGATCCTGAAGCGGTAGACCTGCATTTCGCCCTCGGTAACCTGTTCCGCCGCCGTGGTGAGACTGAACGCGCGATCCGCGTGCATCAAAACCTGCTGGCCAGGCCAGATTTGCCCACCGAGCAAAAAACCCAGGCCATGTATGAGCTGGGCCAGGATTACCTGAAAGCCGGTTTGCTTGACCGTGCTGAAGAAACCTACAACCTGCTCGTCAACAGCCCGTTTGAAGCCCAGGCCAGACGCGCCTTGCTGGAAATTTACCAGCGTGAAAAAGAATGGGCACGTGCGATAGAAGCAGCAAATGCCTTGCAGGAATGTGGTGCAGGCGGCCGTCAAAAAGAAATCGCCCAATTCTATTGCGAAATTGCCCAGGATGAGCTGGTGCATACCAATACAGAAGCGGCCCTGGCCAATCTGGAAAAAGCACTGGCGGCAGACCGTAATAATGTACGCGCCATCATCCTCATGGGTGATGTGTATATGGCCAATGGCGACACTGAAATAGCCTTGTCCACCTGGCGCCGGGTAGAGCAGCAAAGCGTGCCGCATGTGGCACTGGTGGCGCAGCGCCTGATGGATGCATACCGCAAGCTCGACAAATCGCAAGAGGGATTGAACTTGCTCAAAAATTACCTGGCAGAGGCACCGTCGATAGATTTGCTGGAAGTCGCTTTCAAGGCCACACTGGAGCTGGAAGGTATAGAAGCCGTCAACAGCCTGGTCAGTGAAGAATTGCGCCGTACCCCAACCCTGCTGGGCCTGGATAAATTGCTGGATGGCCGCATCATGGTAGTGCCGCCTGAAGTCAGGCCGGAACTGGCCATCATCAAGAATCTGGTGCACGGCTATGCACAAAAACTGGCGCGTTATCAGTGCTCCAATTGCGGTTTCAAGGCCAGGCAGTTTTATTGGCATTGCCCTGGCTGCAGTAAGTGGGAAACTTACCCACCGCGCCGGACAGAAGAGCTGAACGTCATGAATTAATGAACGCTGTCATGCCTGAGCACAGCTTGATTTGCGCAAGGCTTCAGGGATACTCGTTAAGTGTAAAGAATCTTGAATAAGGGCTGTGATCTGAAACTCTATGTGGGTGAAGGATATTTGGATGCACAGAATGACTTATTTTTATTTGGTGATCAAAAAATGAAAATCACAATTATTGGTACAGGTTATGTCGGTCTTGTCACAGGTGCCTGCCTGGCTGAATTGGGTAATGATGTGTTTTGCCTGGATGTTGACCAGCGCAAGATTGACATCCTCAATAACGGCGGCATCCCTATTCATGAGCCGGGTCTGGAAGAAATCGTCGCGCGTAACCGCGCGGCTGGCCGCATACAGTTTTCTACCGATGTTGAAGCCAGTGTGAAGCATGGTGATGTGCAGTTCATCGCCGTCGGTACACCGCCGGATGAAGACGGTTCTGCTGATTTGCAATACGTCGTGGCTGCAGCCAAGAATATCGGCAAGTACATGACGAACTTCAAGGTCGTCGTTGATAAGTCTACCGTGCCTGTGGGTACCGCAGACCGCGTCAGCGCTGCTATCGCTGCTGAATTGACGGCACGTTCGGTGACGGCAGAGTTCTCGGTAGTTTCCAATCCAGAGTTTTTGAAAGAAGGTGCAGCAGTAGAAGACTTCATGCGTCCTGACCGCATCGTCATCGGTTGCGACCAGACACCACAAGGTGAAAAAGCGCGCAGTCAGATGAAGAAGTTGTATGCGCCTTTCAACCGTAATCATGAACGTACTTACTGGATGGATGTACGGTCGGCAGAGTTCACCAAATATGCAGCGAATGCCATGCTGGCGACTCGCATCTCTTTCATGAATGAGCTGGCGAATCTGGCTGATCATGTTGGTGCTGATATTGAAGCCGTGCGTCACGGCATAGGCTCTGACCCACGCATAGGCCATAGCTTCTTGTATGCCGGTTGCGGCTACGGCGGGTCCTGCTTCCCCAAGGATGTGCAGGCACTGGAACGTACTGCGCAGGACTATGGTTTGAATCTCCTGATCCTGCAGGCGGTAGAAGCCGTCAATGCACGTCAAAAACAGGTACTCGGCAAGAAGATACAGCAGCGCTTTGGCGAAAACCTCGCGGGCCGTCATTTCGCCATCTGGGGCCTGGCATTCAAACCGAATACCGATGATATGCGGGCTGCGTCATCCCGTGTCTTGCTCGGTGAATTATTGCGCGCCGGTGCGACGGTAGCGGTGTATGACCCGGTCTCCATGCAGGAAGCCAAGCGCGTATTTGAACTGGATTTCTACGATGCGCCTGAATTGCTTGCGTCCATACGCTATGCAGCCAACCCCATGGATGCGTTAGTGGATGCTGATGCACTGGCGATTGTCACTGAGTGGAAGGCCTTCCGCAGCCCTGACTTTGATGAGGTCAAGGCACGCCTGAAACAGCCTGTCGTGTTTGATGGCCGCAACCTGTTTGAGCCTACGGTCATGACCGAACTGGGTATTGAATACCACGGCATAGGTCGCTCCGTATTGACGAATAAATGACGAACAAATAATGCAGAATATGGATGCAAAAAAAAATACAGCAATGAAGCGTATTCTGGTTGCCGGCGATGTTATGCTCGACAGATACTGGTTTGGTGAGGTCAACCGTATATCGCCCGAAGCCCCGGTGCCTATTGTGCGCGTGGAAAAAAGTGAAGAGCGTCTCGGCGGTGCCGCCAACGTGGCCCGCAATGCCGTCGCCTTGGGCGTGCAGGCCGCCTTGATGGGTGTCATCGGTGATGATGATGCTGGTAATAGCATGGAGCGCCTGCTGAAGACTTCAGGCATAGAAGCCTATCTCAGTCGCGACCAGCAAATCTCTACCATCATCAAGCTGCGCGTCATCGGCAGGCAGCAGCAGTTGTTGCGCATTGATTTTGAAGAACGCCCGACCGAACATGTCTTGCGTGACAAACTGAATCGCTTCAACTCCTTGCTGACGGGTTATGATGTCGTTGTCCTGTCCGACTATGCGAAGGGCAGCCTGGTGAATGTCAGTGCCATGATCGCTGCAGCAAAGGCAGCAGGCAAGATCGTGCTGGTTGATCCCAAGGGTAGTGACTTCAAGCGCTATGCCGGTGCCAGCCTGCTGACACCGAACAAGTCTGAATTAAAGCAAATCATTGGCGACTGGCCAAATGAAGAAGAGCTGACCTCCAGGGCCCAGCAATTGCGCGCAGATTTAAACATCGATGGCTTGCTGCTGACCCGCTCAGAAGAAGGCATGACCCTGTTCACTGCCGATGGTGTGACCCATGTGCCCGCCATGGCGCGTGAAGTATTTGATGTCTCTGGTGCCGGTGATACCGTCATCGCCACCATGGCCGTCATGCTGGCGCAAGGCAAGTCCATGCAGGAGGCGGTAGTGATTGCGAATCGTGCTGGTGGCATAGTCGTCGGCAAGCTGGGTACGGCTACTGTGACACGTGAAGAGCTGTTTCCTGAGGCCGTGCAATAAGTGATGTGTGATGGCCCGGGACGCCGGGTCATTGATCGACTTGATGCAGATGAAGCGAACTTTCAAACCGCATTTTCAAAAACACAAGCGAAGAGAATCAGTATGTCTGCCCTGAGTATCAAACGTCTCATCCTTGCCGCAAACCTTGCTTTGCTGATCGCGCCATCTTGCCATGCATCGTCGCTAGAGGATAAACCTGCTGGGACGATCCTGGACGCATCGTCTGCGCAGATTGAAAATGCTTTTTCTCCCGATGCCAAGGCTGAGGAGTTGGTACTCAAAGCCATCAATACATCTACCTCCAGTATTAGATTAGCGGCTTACTCATTTAGTTCTCCAACTGTGGTCAAGGCACTGCTTGATGCAAAAAAGCGTGGTGTCAATATCATGGTGCTGGTCGATTATCGTCGCAACCAGAAAAAAACTAATTGGACAGCCTTGAACCGCCTCGTTGCTGCAGGCATTGCTACGCGTACCATTTCTGTGTATGCGATTCATCATGACAAGTACATCATCGCTGATGAACAAACTGTGCAGAACGGCAGCTTCAATTACACCCGCGATGCGGCAGAAGATAACAGTGAAAATGTCATCGTGTTCTGGCGTAACCCGGAGTTGGCGAAGTCATTTCTTCGCCACTGGGAAAGCCGCTGGTCTGCGGGCGTGGATTACAAAACCATGCCGCTGGTAAAGTAGCCACAGCAGGTATTGACAGACTTCAGGCTATCGCCCCAAAGCGAAAGCTTGATGCCACCACGCCGCCAAAAATGTTTTCTTCATGATAAACACAACTGGCAACTTCATCCTCTGCCGCACCCACGGCCACCATCAGCGGCAATAAATGCTCTTCCCTCGGATGGGCAACCCGCGCTGCCGGCGCTTCTTCCCAATTGAGCAGACGCTTGACTCTTTCTGTCGTGCTGCTGGCGATCAGGCTGTCCTGCAGCCAGTCATCAAAACTTGATGAGGGTTCTTTTGCCAGCGGGCCAAAGCGGCGCAGGTTATGGTAGCTGAGGCCACTGCCTATAATGAGTATGCCCTCGTCACGCAAAGGGGCGAGCGCTCGTCCCAGTGCCAGGTGTTCTGCCGGGTCCAGTCCTTTGCGCAGTGATAATTGCACGACTGGCATATCAGCTTCAGGGTACATCACGGCCAATGGCGCAAATGCGCCGTGATCAAAGCCACGCTGCGCATCCGCCTGTGCGGGCAAACCTGCATCCTTGATCAGGCCCATTACCCGTTCTGCCAGCTCGGGTGAACCCGGCGCAGAGTAATGTACCTTGTAGGTATGTTCAGGAAACCCACCATAGTCATACAGCATGCCGGGCCAGGGGCTGGTCATGACCTTGAATGCGCTTTCTTCCCAGTGTGCCGAGATCATCAAGATGGCCTTGGGTTTGTACGGCAGTTGCCGTGGCATATCAACCAGTGATGCTTCCAGCACATGCATGGTTTTACGCATGTCTTCCATGTAAGGCCAAGGGCCGCCGCCGTGCGAAATAAAGTAAGTAGGCAATTTCATTTGAGTATCCTCCACAGGTCATTTGGTGCCGGGGCTGGTTTTTTCAATTACTTCCATAAAGCCCATGAAATTCATCATAATGTTTCCCGATTGGGAAATCGATGGTGGTAAAGTAATTGTATTGTTTCCAAATAGTGCAACTACGGTGTATGGAAAGCCGAGGGTGATATATGGATGAACTAGATATCAGTGGCATCAGGGTATTTCGTGAGATTGTCGAATCAGGCAGCTTTACCGCAGCGGCTGACAGGCTGGGCATGGCCGCGCCCATGGTCAGCAAGCATATCGCCAGGCTGGAACGCAAGCTGGGTGCCAGGCTGCTTAATCGCAGCAGCCGTAGCATGAGCCTGACTGAGGCGGGCAAGGATTTTTTTGCGCAGGGCAGGCAGGCGCTGGACATTCTTGATGCTGCTGTTGCCTCGGTTGCACAAGAGAGCGGGCCACCACGCGGTGAATTGAAAATCAGCGCTCCGGTCTGGTGTGCGAATCCTGGCTTTGCGAAGGTGCTGGCAGATTTTCGTGAAAATTATCCTCTGGTCAGGCTGAACCTGCATCTTGATAACCACATGGTAGATCTGGTCGCAGACGGCTTTGATCTGGCGTTGCGGGCGACCGATGAGCCATCACCAGCGCTGATTGCCAGGTCTTTGTGCAAGGTCGAGTTCCGTCTGGTTGCCACACCGGCTTTTGTGAAAAACCTGCAAGCTGGCAACAAAGACGAAGCCGTCAACGTGGCGATGATATTGCCCAATTATGTGCAGCTTGAAAGGTTTCACTTGCCGGTGCAAACAGAGTGGGCGCCTTTAAAGCTGGATGCGGTCATGAAATGCGGTGACACCACGCTCACTTATCATTGCGTACTGGCTGGCATGGGTGCTGCATTTCTGCCCGAGTGGCTGGTAGGCGATGATCTTGCTTCTGGTCGTTTGCAACTGGTGGCAGGTAATGAGCCGGGTTTTACCGGCAATCTGTATGCCGTGTATGCCAGCCGCCGTCAGATGCCACCCAAGCTACGCTGTTTTATCGATTTTTTGATAGACAGACTGGGTGATTAGTCATATTGACATTAAATTGTGGAATACTTGTCAACGGAATTGACCGAGTTCCGTTGTTAGCTTCATAGCCAGCGATAAAAACCAGGCTATGTCGTTTAAAAATTCGCTTTAAATCTTGCTTAAAAAATGTCCAATTATTGAGGGAGTATTCGCATGTTGAAGAAAATTATATTTGGCCTGATGGCTTTGTTGGCTGCTACTGGTTTTGCATTCGCTGATGTCGATGTCAATAAAGGCGATCAGGCTGCACTCGATGGTATCAAGGGCATAGGCCCAGCCAAATCCAAGGCCATCATCGAAGAACGTACCAAGAACGGTGCCTTCAAGGATTGGGCTGATTTTGAAAGCCGCGTCAAAGGCATAGGCGAAAAAAGCTCCACTAAATTGTCTGAGGCAGGTTTGACTGTCAATGGCCAGGCTAAACCTGGTGCAGCAGCAAAACCAGCGGCCAGCGCAGCTCCTGCCAAAGGTGAAAAAGCTGATAAAGCTGCTGCCAAGGCAGAGAAAGCAGAGAAAGCAGAAAAACCTGCGCCAGCAGCATCTGCACCAGCGGCACCGAAAGCTTCGGCTGCGGCATCGGCAGCATCCAGCGCATCAGCCGCAAGTGCAGCGTCAGCAGCATCCAAGGCTTCCGCCGCATCGGCAGCTTCCAAGGCCAGCGCAAAATAAGCCTGATTCTTCAGTTCTTTTGTTGAACTGACAGTTTCACAAAACCCCGGAAGTGATTCCGGGGTTTTTTATTAGCTTATTTAAATTCTGTATAAGCCCGACTAGTGCTTGCCAGTGGCTTGCAAAGGCTTGATTTGTCTATGAGAAGCTGATTTTTATCAGCCTTGACAGGGCGCTTTTCAAACAAACTGCTTGCTTATGCGGCAAGCGTCTTAAGGTAACTGCGTTTA
Organism: Undibacterium sp. Tian12W; assembly: GCF_049339405.1. Lineage (NCBI taxonomy): Bacteria > Pseudomonadati > Pseudomonadota > Betaproteobacteria > Burkholderiales > Oxalobacteraceae > Undibacterium > Undibacterium sp. Tian12W. The sequence continues at coordinate 116,873 of NZ_JBMPPK010000009.1, read as the reverse complement.
GAATAAGACTTTGTCTTTTTAAGCTGTTTTTAAGCTGTTTACCATGACCTATCTGACCATCGAAGACACCATAGGCAATACACCGCTCGTTAGATTGCAGCGCATACCCGGTGACGAAAACCAGCGACGCAATAATGTCATCCTCGGCAAACTGGAGGGGAATAATCCTGCCGGTTCCGTCAAGGACAGGCCTGCCTTGTCCATGATCAAAAGGGCAGAAGAGCGTGGCCGTATCAAACCTGGTGACACTTTGATCGAGGCTACCAGCGGCAATACCGGCATTGCGCTTGCCATGGCTGCCGCCATGCGTGGTTACAAGATGATCTTGCTGATGCCAGAAAACCTGAGCATAGAGCGTCGTCAGAGCATGGCTGCCTATGGTGCGCAAATCATGCTGACCCCCAAGACCGGTGGCATGGAATATGCACGCGACCTGGCAGAACAAATGCAGGCAGAAGGGCAGGGCGTAATCCTCGACCAGTTCGCCAATCCTGATAATCCACTCGCGCACTATGAAGCCACAGGGCCAGAAATCTGGCGCGACACCAAGGGCCAGATCACCCACTTTGTCAGTGCCATGGGAACCACCGGTACCATCATGGGGGTATCGGCTTATCTGAAGGAACAGAATCCACAGATACGCATCGTCGGTGCGCAGCCGGAAGAAGGTTCGCAAATACCAGGCATACGCAAATGGCCAGAAGCTTACATGCCGAAGATTTTTGATAAAGCCAGAGTCGATCAGGTGGAGTCAGTCACGCAGGCAGATGCAGAACAAATGGCGCGCAGGATGGCCGTGGAAGAGGGCATATTTTGTGGTATTTCTGCCGCAGGTGCTTGCGAAATTGCTTTGCGTATTGCCCAGACAGTAGAAAACGCCACGATAGTTTTTGTGGTTTGCGACCGTGGCGACCGGTATTTATCGACAGGTGTGTTTCCAGCCTGAGTAGTCGCATCATAGCGAGTGCAGCCCCGCACTCGCTGATTGAGCCAAAGATGTGGCTTGCTGATCTAATTGCGGGTATGACTGAGTTGATAGCGGGTACATCTTGCAGGTGCAGGTGACAGGACTAAGGCATAGAGCTAAGTTAAATAGCTAATCACTTCGCTAATCACATCGCTACTCACATGGCTACTCATATAGTCAGATCATGAAGGGCAGTGCGGGATGTGGTGAGCTGGCCTGGGCGAGCGGTTTAGCTGCTGCCATTCATGCGCGCATTGTCAAGGCGCTCTGCCATGGAATCTCCTGGCATTCAATTTTATTGCACTTCTCAGTCAGCTTTACATCAAGCTGTCATAAATCCGGTGCACAATAAAAACAAGAAAAAAAATACCGAAATCACGCTTGTGGCGCATTTTCGGTATTTTTCAATGTAGCAGTTTTCCTGATAACCCGAAGGTCAGACAGGCCAGCAAGCACTGATCAAATTAAAGACTTATGCTGCGTCTTTTGGTTTGAATTGCTTGTCGCTGATACGGAATTTCGCACGACGGTCGCCCATCAATTCGCGCAATTCTTTGATGCTGACATCGCTGATTTCATGCATGCGGATCAGCAGTGATGCGCCGACCGGCAGGCGACGATGCCTGATTTTACTGATTACTGGTGGTGCCACTTCCAATGCTCTGGAGAGTGCTGCATCATTTTTCAAATGCAATTGCTTGATCAGAGTATCCAACAGATTGTTTGGATCATAGTCGATTTCATCGGATTCAAGCTGGGTCAAATTTGCCATAATTACCTCGCTGTGTAGTTTATTGACGCTTAATTAGTTGCTTCAATAAAAAATTAATCAAACGGTAATATTGTATCTTTAAAATATAATTTGCTTGTCAGAAAAATAGCAAACCATTGTTAAATCTCTTGACACTTTGCTTAGTTAAGAAGTAAATGTGTCAACTAGATAACAGCACTTTAGTTTAGAAAATACTGAATGGCAATGTTTATTCCAGTAATTAGTTACTAGAATAACATAAATTAACAATTTTATTTGGTTTATTAAAATCTGTTAAATTGCGAGCTTCTTCTCCCATCACTCTGTGATGCGGCGTTAACCACATTAACTGAGAATTATTTTTGTCTGGCCGCAGCAATGACACGGCCCAGATCATAGACTGACATTGCATAAAAATAACTGCGGTTATACAAGGTAATGGCGTAAAAATTTTCTGTTGCAAGCCAGTACTCTGTTGCGTCATTGCCATTTTGCAGATCGACAAGCCCGTAAAGGATATTTGTTGGCGCATCGCTACTGGCTGTTGTCGCGATGGCTTTTAAATCCTGCAACTGATAACTGGCCTGCAAACCCTTGCTCAGGGCCGTGCTGAGTTGTTCATTTTTCTCATGTAACACCAGAGTGGCAGGGAATGCGACAGGCAAATTGCGCTTCCAGCCATGCACGGCCAGATAGTGGGCGACACTGCCTATGGCATCCACCGGTGAGTCTGTCAGGTTGATCTTGCCGTCACCATCAAAATCGACTGCATATTTCCTGATGCTGCCCGGCATGAATTGTGGCCAGCCTATCGCGCCTGCGTAAGAGCCTTTAAAAACAAAAGGATCAAGCGAGGCTTCTCTGGACATCAGCAACATGTTTTCCAGCTCCCCCCGGAAGAATTGCATGCGTGCATCGCGCGTCGGTGTGTCGGGATAATCAAAGGCCAGCGTAGTCAGCACATCCATCACGCGAAAGCCGCCAGTCTGCTTGCCAAAGATGGTTTCTACACCAATCAGGCCGACGATGATTTCTGGCGGCACGCCATATTCCTGCTCGGCTTTGGCGAGGGCATCGGCGTATTTATCCCAGAACGCGACGCCGGCTTCGATACGGTAAGGCTCGACAAAGCGGGCGCGGTAGGCTTTCCAGTTCTTGGGTTTGCCTGCCGGAGCAGGGCGCATTAGTTGCCTGGCGGTTTCTATGTACCTGGCTTGCTTGAAGATGGCTTTCAATTCTGCTTCGGTATAGCCATGCTTGCTGACCATTTCTGTGATGAAGCTGGATACTTCCTTCCATTGCTCAAAATGGCTTTCATTTTTTTTTGCCTTGACAGCCGGGGCGGAGCTGGCTGCCGCCGTGCTGCTTGCAGGCTTTTTCACATGTTTTTTTTCTGTTGCATGGGCTGCGCCTGAGGTGAGCAGGGCGACTGCGATAATCAGTGAGTAAATGCTATTCAGCAGGATGCCTGGCTGGCGTGATGCGTGGGATGTCAGAGAGATCAAAATACGTCTATTAAAAATTAGCGGCATGCTGCCAGCAAGGTTTTCAAACGCCGGATCAGCGTGCTTTCCGGACCTGGGTCTTTGCCGTAGCGGGCACTTGCGTACAGTGTCAGAAAACGCTCGGCATTTTCAAATTCAGCTGCGGGCAGGCTGCTGCGCAATCTTTCCAGATAGGTTTTTGGCCCCTCATGCAAAGCGCGTGCTGCGGTCTTTTTTTCCATCTTGCGACAGAAAGAAAAGTATACCTTATCAAGCGCTGTGACACGTGGCCGGTTGCGAATTAAGGGCAGGGAGATCAGGCCGAGTATCAGGCTGGTCGCGACAAAAAACAACATGGTCAGTTGTGTCCAGTCCACTTTCATGAGGCCCATGGAGTTCAACAGGCTTCTCTGGGTATTCTGGTTGTAGTTCAATACCCATTGATTCCAGGAGTTATTGACGGCACTCCATTGCATGCGCACCTGGTTGAAAAAAGAAATTCCATCCGGGCTCAGGTTCATAAGGCCCGCCAGGCCCTGGCGCGGCACGGCATAATTGAGTGAGCGCTGCACCCTTTCCGGTGCGACGGCTGCCGTTGGGTCTATCCTGAGCCAGCCTTTACCTTCCAGCCAGACTTCGGCCCATGCATGCGCGTCGGACTGGCGTATCTCAAGATAACCATCGACAGAATTCAGGTTGCCGCCCTGATAGCCGGCAATTACCCGTGCTGGGATATTGGCGGCGCGCATCAGCAGGACAAAGGCACTGGCATAATGCTCGCAAAAACCAGCCTTGGTATCGAACAGGAATTCATCGGCACTATTCCTGCCCAGGCGTGGCGGTTCCAGCGTGTAGGAATAGGCTTCACGTCGGAAGTAGTTCAGTATGGCCCAGATCAACTGCATATCATCGGGATATTGTTGTCTCAGCGTCGCAGCAAAAGCCAGGGTGCGTGGATTGTAGCCTTCAGGCAGTTTCAGCGAATCGGCCACCATCTCGCGGTTGCTGCTGGCTTCCAGGGCATAGCTGGTATACGACTCTATCGTGTATTTAAGCCTGTCATTGGTGACTTGCTCGCGCCGGGTTTCCATCAGTCTGTTGATGATCGCAACGGTACCGGTATTGGTGTCCAGTTCGGGTTTGCCTGCGGGCATGTCGAGTGCAAACAGCCAGTTTTGCCCATTCGCTTCCAGCGTGATTTCCTGGCGTATGGCCTGGCCGCCATATTTAATCCAGTTTTTGTCCTGGTCAGTTTTATAGGAAGATCTTTTTTCTTCCTGTGACCAGCTGCGCCCATCGTATTTATTCATGACGATGCCACGCCAGTAAAGCTGAGGTTTGGCCGGGATGAATTTATCGAACTTTACTCGAAAGGCAATTTCTTCAGACTGTGCCAGTTCGCTGATATTCCCTGGAGACATTGAGTTCGACAGACCGCTGCGGCCAGATTGCGCATCGCCTGGCAAACCCCACAGTGGCCCCTGTATGCGCGGGAATAGCACAAAAGCGATGATGGTCAGCGGAATTGCCAGCCCCAGTACGCTGGCGCCAAGCTTGAGCCTTTGCAGTAAAGGCGGTACTACACCTGTGTAATGGAAGGATAACTGCGCTGTCAGCAACAGGCACAGCCCGGTCAATGTCAGTATGGCGGCGAAGATGCTCTGCTGATAAAAGAAACTCGTCAGTAACAGGAAAAAGCCCAGAAAAATCACCACGAACAAATCTCTCTTGGCATGCATTTCCAGCAGCTTGCAGGTCAGCAGCAAGACCAGCATCGTGACGCCCGCTTCCCGGCCAAAAAAAGTCCTGTGCGTCAGATAGACTCCGGCCATCATCATCAGGGCAACCGGCAGCAGCAGCCAGGCAGGGGGCAGGCGGCGTCCGCTCAGGGTCAGCCATCCGCGCCAGGTCAATAACAGGGCGCAAGAGGCATTCACCCACCATTTGACATGGTCAGCATGCGGTAATAATACGAAGACGCAGGCAAAGATCAACAGCAGGGTATCTGCCTTGTCGCGTGACAATATGGTGCGGAAGACTGGCAATTTCATGATGCTGGTATCTCGTAGAGCGCCAGTGCGCGCAGGCAGGCTTCACAGTGCTCTGGCCCAGTAGTGGGCGGATACTGCGTATGCGCCAGCCTGAAGCCATAAGTCAGGCCGCGCTGATCGGCTTCTAGTACCCAGCTGGTCAGGCGTGAAAGTTTTAGTTCTGTATCGAGGTTACGTGGCAGTGCGGCAAAGTCCAGCATGACATCGTTGCCAGAACCTCCGGCAAATTGTTTGGTCACCAGTGAGCCACCCAGGGCTGTATCGACTTTGGCAATCTGTTTCCAGGCCAGGTGTTTCATGGGGTCGCCAGGCTGATAGGCACGTACGCCGGCAAAATCTTCATCACCGGCATGGCCTGGTGCTTCTGTTTTTTGCCCGGCACCTGACATCGGCAGCGGTGGTGGATTTGCCTCTGGTTGCGGATAGACGAGCGCATTGGCATCTGGCAGCCAGGTGCTCCAGGCGCGTAACAGGCCCAGCGGGAAGTTAGTCTGCAAACGTATTCTGGGTATCGCCTGCAAACCCCGGTTCGTCGTCGGGTAGCTGAGCTGCACGGCAACGCGGCTGCCAGCAGCGATATCAACAAATTTTTCCGGATGGCCTTTTTCAGCAAAACCCACACTGATGGCATAGCGTGGATGAGTGCGGCGGTTGATCAGATACACGGTATATTCGGTTTCTTCACCAGCAAAGACCGCCCTGGCCGAGCCTGGCAGCAAGTGCAGGTAGGCCAGGTTGCGAAAGCCATAAAATACATTGACCAGCGCAACGCCGCCCAGGACATAAGTCAGGCCAAAGCCCAGGTTCAGGCTGTAATTGGTTGCTGCCAAAAACATCAGTAGCAAAAGGACGACATATACCAGCCCAGGCTTGCTGGGCAGGGTGAATACCCGCCGCTGATTCAGGAACACTTCACCGCTTTCTGGCTTGTGTTCCAGAAAAACGATCTTGCGCAGTCTTTTTTTTATCGATGTGAACATGCCGTAATTGATCTATGGCTGTGCAGTTCAGACGCTGACACGTTTCATTAGTTGTGCCAGTAATTCGCTACTCGCACTGACCTTGCCTGTCATCGACTTCAAAGGGCGCAGCCTGTGTGCGATGACGGGTATCAATACTGCCTGCACATCTTCAGGCAGGACGTGGTCACGGCCTTCCATGGCAGCCCAGGCACGGGCAGCCTGCAACAGGGCGATAGAGGCGCGCGGGCTCATACCCTCGGCAAATAAATCGCCCTGGCGTGTTGCATGTGCCAGTGATTGCACATAGTCGATCAGCGCGGCAGAAGTATGGATTTTTTTGAGTTGCTGCTGCGCTTCCATCAATTCTTCTGGCTGCATGATGGCAGGCAATTGCGCCAGCAGGCTGCGCCTGTCTTCACCCAGCAAAAGGGCACGTTCTGCTGCCGCATCCGGGTAACCGAGCGACAGGCACATCAGAAACCTGTCGAGTTGCGATTCAGGCAGGGCAAAAGTACCCACCTGATGGGCAGGGTTCTGGGTGGCGATGACAAAGAACGGTGAGGGCAGGTTGCGCGTTTGCCCTTCTACCGAGACTTGCCTTTCTTCCATGGCTTCCAGCAAGGAGGATTGGGTTTTGGGCGTAGCGCGGTTGATTTCATCTGCCAGCAGTACCTGGGCAAACACGGGGCCAGGATGAAAGACAAATTGTGATTTTTCCCGGTCAAAAATCGAAATACCGACCACGTCTGCTGGCAACAGGTCGCTGGTAAATTGCAGACGGTTGAACTTCAGGCCCAGGGAAATCGCCAGTGCATGCGCCAGTGTAGTTTTGCCTACACCAGGCAAATCTTCTATCAGCAAGTGCCCACCCGCCAGCAAACAGACCAGCGCCTGCCTGATCTGCTGTTCCTTGCCGATGATGACGCTATTGACCTGTTTTGCTACTTTATGTACTTTGGAAAACATGTTCTTCCTTGCTGAGCAATATTTATTGTTGCCTGAAAATCATGATGGTTCAAGCCAGCCTGGGCTGGCCACGCACATGAATTGTCAAATTTCTGTGCCCACAGTGTAAACCGAAATGTGAAAAACTGTTGCCCATAGTGAAAAGATTCAGACAGACGGATTTGCAAAATCAGGCAAATAGGGTGAAACTGATAATAAGATAGATAAGATAAACAGAACAAATATCACTCATCCTGTGCCGGCATGCATGTGCCGGGCTGGTTTTGTGGCAGTTCTGGCACAGAGACATGACAACTGCGTATTACACCCATGCTGACTGCAAACGCCATGAAATGGGTTCATGGCACCCTGAATCACCGGACCGCCTGCAAGCCATAGACGATCAACTGATCGCCAGCCGTATCAGCAGCTTGCTGGATCACCGCGAGGCACCACAAGCGACGGAGGCTCATCTGGCGCGCGTGCACACGGCCGATGCCATTTACCGCATACGGGAAAACTGCCCCTCAGAGCGCTCTGACTACAGCCATTTCCCGCTGGATGCAGATACTTCACTGAATGCTTACACCTGGCGCGCCTCCTTGCGTGCTGCCGGTGCTGCTGTAGCGGCAACCGATGCCGTGCTTGATGGTGAAGTGGAAAATGCCTTTTGCGCCATACGTCCGCCAGGACACCATGCTACCCCCAGGGAAGCCATGGGTTTTTGCATGTTCAATAACATTGCCGTAGCAGCCAAGCATGCATTGGAGGTACGCGGCCTGAAGCGTATTGCCATCGTTGATTTTGACGTTCATCACGGCAATGGCACGGAAGAAGCATTCAGGGATGATGATCGCGTGCTGATGGTCAGTTTTTTCCAGCATCCGTATTACCCCTATACCGGCACTGAACACCCGGCCAGCAATATGGTGAATATTCCCGTTCCGGCACACAGTTATGGCGACGTCGTGCGCCAGTTGATTACTGAACAGTGGTTACCCGCCTTGCGCAAGTTCGAACCAGAAATGATTTTTATCTCTGCTGGGTTTGATGCACACCGCGAAGATGATATGGGGCAGATGGGCTTGGTCGAAGCCGACTACGCCTGGATCACTAAAGAAATCATGAAGATAGCCCAGCAGTTTTCCAACAAGCGCATCGTCAGTTGCCTGGAAGGGGGCTATAACCTGTCTGCTCTGGCGCGCAGCGTGGTGGCTCATCTTAAAGTCCTGGCAGACCTGGATTGAGCCATGATTAATTACGGTAGCCTGAGTCCGTTGAAGACGGAACGTCTTCTGTTGCGCAAGATGGAGCGCAGCGACATCGACAGCGCCGCCATCATCCATGGTGACCCCGCCACCAATATTCACAACCCCACAGGTCCCAGATCACGCGAAACCACCAGGGTATTGCTGGATGAATGGGCAGGTGCATGGGATACGCAGCATTTTGGTTACTGGACAGTCTGTTCTATAGATGAGCCAGACCAGGTATTGGGTTTTGGTGGCGTCATGCGCAAACAGATAGGTGATTTCAGTGGCCTGAACATCTATTTCCGTTTTGCTGCGCACGCCTGGGGCAAGGGCTATGCAACGGAAATGGCGATGGCTGCCTTGCATGCTGCTTTTGTCGTGCTGGCTGAGGATGCTGTATATGGCCTCGTCAGGCCTGCCAATATCCCCTCGCGCCGCACCCTGGAAAAAATCGGCATGCAGTTTTACTCGGAAGTAGAAGATGTGCCGGGTGAGGCCGCCAGCCTGATTTACCGCATCACCCGTGCCGATTACCTGAGCCAACGAAACTGATACCCGGATCAGGCGACGAAAATTGGGCGAAAACCAGGCTATGAAAACCAGGATGTGAAAATGAAAAAGACACTAAGTGCTTTATTGGCAGTGTGGGCCATGCAGACTACATTGGTTCATGCTGCAGATGATATTGCAAGCGTCACGAGCAAAGTTGCCCAGTTCATTGATGAATGGCATGACGATGCTGCCCATGCACGCCTGCAGTATTTCGACAAGATGGCAAAAGATGGCGTGTATATAGGCACCGACAAGACAGAACGCTGGACGCGCGATGAATTCAAAGCCTGGGCCAAGCGGTTTTTTGAACGGCCATCTGCCTGGGCTTTCAAGTCCTTCAACCGCCATATCAGCATGTCGGCAGATCACAAATTTATCTGGTTTGATGAGCAGTTGCAGACACAGATGGGGATCTGCCAGGCGACAGGCGTCATCGAGCAAACTGCCAATGGATTTGAAATCAGGCATTATCAGCTGTCGCTGACGGTGCCTAACGAGCTCACTGATTATCTGGCCGATGGCGTGAAAAAACTGACTGAAAAGCAGGCTGAACAAGCGCAGAAAAAATGAATTCGCACGCTGCGTCAGCCTTATTTGAGTACTCTCAGTACTTGATGATATAAGTCAGCGCAAAATACGGTGGGCGGTTTTCGTGAGCCCCGTTGCCGCCGGTGTTTGTCGTACCGTAATAATAATTGTCCTTGTCAATCCCGCCTTTGCTACCCATCTGATTCTTGCCCTCTAGGCCCATGGGCCAAGAGGAATCCGATTCACCAAATCCAAAATGCTGGTGGCTGGGTATCTGGTTGACATTGAGAGTCACGGTTTCAACACCGCCTGTGCTTTTGAGCGGGTAGTTGCTGAGGCCATTACCTTGCCCGGTGCCGATGACAAAACGGCTGCGTAAATCGGGTACCGTGCCGCCTATGACGGCAAACAGGTTGGGGTAGGTCGATTGACTAATAGTCTGCCCTATGCAAAGCAGCCAGCCGTTAGGCGCATCGCTGCCGCCAAAGGAAATGATGGAGCCAACTGGCAGGGGATTGATTGCAACCGTCTCAGCTGACTGCGAAGGCGCGGTAGTGGTTAAAGTGCTCATGGTAGTTTTATCTGAAAAAGAGTGAAAATGGTGCAAATATAGGTCTATGTTTGCACCACTACGATAAGTCGTCGCTTTGTGCTTGGTTGCGGTAATCTAGTACTTGATGATGTAGGTCAGCGCATAAAATGGCGGCATATTGTTATGTGCCCAAGTTGACCCAGCGCTGCCGGTCCAGGTTGTAAACGCCGAACTGGTTGTTGACCAGCCCTCCGAATTACCTGTGCCGTTATTACCTCCGCCGTTACCGCCACCAACACCATAGGAATGATTGTGGCTTGGTATTTCATTGAGATTGAGTGTGTGATTTTCTTCTCCTCCAGTGTTATTCAGGGGGCGGCTTGCCAGTCCATTGCCCTGGCCTGCTCCGACGATGAAGCGGCTGCGCAGGTCAGGTACATTGCCGCCGATCAGGGCATACAAAGTCGGATAGGTGGATTGCGCAATAGCTGCTCCGTCGCATATCAACCAACCGTTTGGTGCTGCGGATCCTGCAAAACTGACAACAGTGCCAACTGGCATCTGTATAGTGGCTGTGACTGTGGCGCTTGGATTTGGCATGGGATACTCCGGTCAGTTATTAGTGTTATCGCCATACACATTCAGTGTATAGGTGGTTTGTGGTGAAGTCGGGTTGACGATATAAGACGTCGCGGTTTGTGGTATCGGTAATTGGCGCGTGGTACCTGAACCATCATCGGCAACGATTTCAAAGCTGTTTTGCCCCTCGATATTCCAGTTCAACTGGAAGGCATAGCTGGCTGGCGGCACAATAGTGGCCGTCTGTATCGTGAAGCTGTTGATGACAGGGGGGAAGATCAGAGGCACCGTGCACTGTATCTTGTTCAACAGGTTTTGCCAGTTGCTGTCAGAGTACGCCCAGCAATACACAGTCAGTGTCTGCGTCTTGGTAATGCCGGTGATCTGTGGATGCTCACTGTCATAATTGAGCGCGGGATGTGCAGTAGTGCCGTATGTATACCTTTGTTCTGGTATGGTCATGCCGGGGATATAGAAGCTCAGCTTGACACTGCCGACGCCAAACATGCTCCAGGTCAGCGGGATAGAAACCTGTTCAGTGGAACTGCTGACGTGGATGGTTTCTGCCAGACTGTAGATACCGATCGCACCAGGATTCGGTGGAATCTGCTTGCTGATGGGGACGACAAATACCGTATCGTTGTAGTGCGTACCATCGTTTGCCATGAAGCCGGAAAACTGTACATACATCTGCGTAGGGCCAGTCGGCGTCATCGAAATGATATTGGCGAAAGAGAACGTCACATTTGACTGATCACCGGTCCCTATGATCTGTTTGTTGGTATTGTTGGGTGTCAATGTCCAGGTTGGAGAATTTGCCTGGCCGGTCACTGAAGGGTTTTGTACACTCCAGCCACCAGTCTGATCTACATAAACACCCGCACTGATGGCCCAGGCTGAACCCAGTTGAGTAGATTGCTGTTTGTCGTCCGGTGCCAGTGAGCCACTGGTCGTGCCATACACAAAACTGACGGATACCTTGGGCGAACCCGTCCACATATTATTGCCATTGAACAGAGGCGTGCTGCCGATATTCTTGAGGTTCAGGTACAGGGTGTTGGTCAAAGGATTGCTGATGGCGGACACATAGACCGCGCCGCCAAATTCTGGTGCGACGCTGAGTACATCATGTAAATTCAGGTTGCCCGGCGCAGGTTGCGCAACCAGCGCCAGTGGTGACGATACCTGGCTAGGTACGTTGGTACCGCTGATGTCATTGAAGTTGATTTGCACGACGTCAGCAGCAGGCGTGTTTGATGTCAGTATATTGTTGATGCTAAAAGTGACGGCGCCATTGCTAGCCCACGGGGCATTGCCGCCTGTCCATTTCAGTTGCAGGGCCATATCAGTGCTGTTATAGCTGAAAGTCCAGCCTGCAGGCGCGATATTGCCTATCGTCATTTGCTCCAGCTGTGGCGCTGTAAAATACAGCGGCATAAACACTTCCAGACTGGCAGCGTTAGTGAGATTGATATCAGCCCCGGTATCATTGGTGAGCGCGATATTCAGGCTGGCTGTGACCCCTGTATAAATAGTAGCGGGCGTGCCCGGTACCGCAGGGTTGTTCATGGTCATTATTACTGAGCTCATAATTTTTCTGTCTGTTAGGGTTGATCAAAATAATAAATCTTCAGTAGTGCTGGCTTGTTTGTTACTGCTTGTATGCATGCTTCATTTATTACTGTCCGGAGTGAGTTCCAGCCAGCCCTCCTGCAGGGTCTGTGGTGAGTAACCATAGACCGGGGTCTCGTTGGCAGCATTGGCAGGCAGTGCTGTTTCGTCGGCATTACCGGGTGTAATCCACGACCAGACATAACCAGCCTCCGCAGGCAAAGGCACGACCAGGCCCTGACTCATTTTCAGCATGGGTCTGGTGACGAAATTGACTTGCAGGCTGTTCATTGCGCTTGAATACTGGTCAGGCGGTATGCTCAGTTCATTGACGGGCAAGACGCCTGTCGTGGCATGCACTGCCGCACGCGGATCAACCAGCATGGTCAGGTGGCGTGATGCTGCATTCAGTGTTAATTGCACCGTGGTTTCAGCCGGTGCCCGGATACCACCCTGCATGCCAGGATCAGCCGCAGGTGCATAGAAAATCGAATTGGTATAGGGATTGTCACCGGTTCCATCCATCAGGTAACCAACCAACCCGTCATCCAGATTGGCGAGGTCACCCAGGCGCAGCGGGAAATTGAGGTTTGGCAGGTTGGCACTGCTGTAAGCCATGCGGTCTGTGTAATTGACGCGGTTACTGTTAACGTCTTGCGGCAATGGCGCGCCGGGGCCGCTGCTAGCCTGGCTGATTGGCAGCAGGTTGCCGGCAGTTTCCAGTCCGACCGAGGCCCTGACCAGCGCCAGTGGATTGCCCAGCAGTACCGACAGATTGGCATCTCTGGCGTAATTGGCCGGGTTGATATAGTCGGCAGAATCCAGTATGACTTTCATCAGGTCCTGTAGGTAACTGGCATTCTGGCCATTGATGTACCACATATAGTTGGCCAGATTGGCATTCACCTTGGGTGAGCCTGGTTCACCTATGTCATACGCCAGGCTGCTGGTGGCATTGGCCAGGTTGCCAGCACGGGTGCGATAGACCAGAGTCGGATTGGTGCTCAGATGCTCTATGCCAAAAGTGCCTATCGGGCTGCCATCGGCATTGTAGAAGAACAGGTTATTGTCGAGATGATTCGGCATGATCCAGCCGCACACGGGTGAGGTGGCGGGGTGACGGCTCATCTCTTCAAAGTCCCCGGTGATACCGGCAATGCTGGTGTCATATGAGGCTGACAACCATTGGAACCACAGGCGGCTGGAGGCCAGTAACCTCGGTGGCAGGTAAATCTTGCCTTGGTTCGCTGTATCTTCGGCAGGCGGCGTCATGGAGTAAGCGGTAATCACCTCCAGCGAACCATCTGGATTGCTGGCTGCAGTCGCCAGGTCCATGCGCTGGCCGAAGGCATCGACGATTTCTATGCTCATGATTTCCAGGAAACCAGAACGCAAGGGGCCAAAATTACCCTGCGCCAGCAAGCCAGTGGAGATAGGTTGCTGGCTGTTGAAGCCAAAGTCATACCAGTTGTCCCAGGCATTTTGTTTGGCAGCGTTGGCGACAGCGGTAGTTACGCTGTCGCGGCTGCCCTTGGTCAGGTCCTGGACTGCTACCTGGGCGACATCAGCAGTCAATATTTGCTGGATATTGAAACCGCTGATCGATTGCGCCAGGAAGTTCTTGTCGGCATACAGATCGGCTATGCTTTGCAGGGTAGGGTTATCCGGGTCACCGGGGTGGCTGGCTATATAGGAGTTGATTTGATACACCAGCACGCCAGTGGAGTTGGAACTCATGGTCGATGAGTTGCCATAAGTGATGGCGTCAGGCGAGGTGAAGTTTACAGCCTGGCTGCCATTCATCTTATAGACATAATCGACCGCATCTGTGTCCAGGGTAAAGAAGTCCGTGAGATTCGATGGTGAATAAATCGCGTTACCATTGCTGTCTTTGGCTTCCCATAACAAAGGATTGAGCCTGACATTCCAGACCATGAATACCGGCAGGAAGGGATTGACCTGGCTGGATGGGAAACCGGCTGGCGTAGCCTGGGTGCTCCAGCCTATGGTATTCGGTGCCCAGCCATTGCTGGCGGCATTGCTGAACGTGATATTCAGCGACTGTGGTGCGCTGACTGCGATGGCGGGATTGGCTGCAGCCTGGTAATTGTCACTTGCTACCGTCGTGAACAAACTGGACTCAGGCGAAGCGGGCGGGGTGGGCACACCACCTGCGTTAGGTGCTATATCCAAAGGACTCAGGCCGCCTTGCGCATACATCAGGCTGATAGTGAAAGCAGCGGCTGAAGCAACTGCCGGATTATTCGCCCCCCCTTTTGTTGCAAGTGCCGAGGTCACCGCCGTTGTCAGCATGGGCGTGATCAGGCAGGCTTCGCCGAGCAGGGCGCTGACATCAGCCCCCATGGGAATATTGCTGTTGATGGCCGGTACGATAGCTGTGCTGCTGGCGGTGATCTGGAATTCAGTGCTGTTGTAGCAGATATTGAGCTGCCCCAGTATCTCCTGGCTCAGGCGCACAAAGGTCAGTGGATTTCTGCCATTCCTGCGCGCGGGTTCCATCATGTCACCCTGCATCAGTACCAGGGGCTCATTCGGCAGATAGAAAGCGTCACTCTTCGTGCATTGCACTTGCCAGGCCGGGTAAGCAGCCAGGGCATTTTGCACCACCTGATAATTGTCCCATACCTTGTAGGCCAGACTGGAGACAGACACGCCGCTGACTGGCTGGCTGACACCGGTGACTGCACCTGATTCTTCATTCGTGATATACGACAATATACCAACCGCCGTGCCCTTGGCGATGACGGCATTCAATTCACCACCGCTGGCAGTGTTGATGAAATTGGCCATATTGTTGATGCTGATATTCGGGTCAGTGATCTCACCCGTGTAAAGCTTCACATAATGCGTCCAGTCCATGAACAATTGCTTGCGCATGGTAGAGAGTGCAGCGCGACCCATGTCGTAGTTTTTTTGCGCCTGATTCAGCAAATACAGTTGCTCGGCCAGGTCCAGCGGCAGGGTGACTTCGATATCGGGATTGACCGGGGTGTCACCATTGACTTCCTGACTGCCTATGATCCACAGATAGCCGCCCGGGTCGGTAGAGAAAGCATTGCTGTGCAGTGCTTCTTCCAGCGTAATCAGTTTGTTCGGTGTTTTTTCCAGATCAGCCAACAAGCCCAGTTGCAGGGCATCCAGCAGGTATTCATAATTGCTCAACACATTTGGGTCATCGGTCTGCTGGCCCATGTCAGTTTTGAGCATGGCAGCCACGGCTTCTTCAGTTGAATTGCCGACGGCAATCTCAACCTGGGTATCCCAGACTGAAACATTGCCTGCATTATTCGACTGCAAAAAATAAGTCGTGCCGGGATTGCTGAGCATGTTCCAGACAACTTCCTGACTGGTGCCGGCAGACAGGGTTTCTTCCGGGTAGTTGAGTGAGGCTATCGTGTGATTTTCATTGAGCTCATAACCCACATCGGCCAGATTGAAGGTCCATTTCATTTTTCCGGCAGTGATCTGCTTGAAAAAATCATTGGGTGTCAGTTCAGGGGCGACATGGTTGTTATTGCAGTCAGTCAGGTACTGGTTATAGTCGTCGGTAATGTGGGCATCAATATTTGCCAGAGGATCAGACAAGCTTTCATTGAGCCAGCCCGTGACCTGATAACTGGTGCGGAACTGTATCGTCGCATTCGCCTTCAGGGCTTCATACAAAGACTTGTAGCCGGGATAAGGCACGTCAGAAAAATTATCCCAAAAGCCAAACACGCTGCAGCATTCAGGATAGTAGGATCCAAAATAGGCACCGACAAAACCTATCGATGTCAGGTACAGCGAGTTACCATCAGTGGCCTTGTAATTCGGCAGGTAATTCGATGCCGGTGTATTCGCCGGGTTCCAGCTTGCTGCATCGACCACCCGCCCCATGTACATGAAAGGCTGTTGCTGGAAACCAGGCTGGGCAGGAATAGGGACAGAAATAACGGGCCTGATAATGCCGGAAGCATCGGCTTGCAGTGTTGATGACAGGTAATCACTCTCGACCACCCAGCTCTTGCTGCTGATGCTGCCATAAGCCTGGGTTTGCGTATCATAGAAACTCAGGAAGCGGGTTACCAGCCAGCGGTTAGGCGCCGCCGGGAAAACCAGGTTGCCGCCTTCTGCAGGTTGTGTGCCCTTGCGAAAATAGTCAGGCAGCTCCCATTGCAAATGCACACCCACACCGAGCGGGTTGGCCGGGCTGTTGAGCGGGTTGCCGCCGGCTGTACTGCCCAGCGGCGCATAAATCTTGTCACCAGTACTGGCCGCTGCCGGTGGCGTGCCACCATTCGGGTTATACCAGGGCATGGAATTGAAGCTGGCCGTCTTGCCCTGCAAGCCGCCGACGACATTGGTGGCATCATTGTTATTGACGCGCAGTGCAGCAATATTGAGTGGAACGATGGCGTTCATCATGATTTTCAGTCGCTGGCTTAATTAATTTGATTTATAAAAACTGACCATGCCCACACCCTCGGTCATCTCAAAGCCCATCTCGGCAGAATCGATACTACTGGGGGCAGTGGTACCCGGTGGCGGCGCGACAGAGCGGTTGGCTTGCAGGATAAGCTTGGACAAACTGTCCATACCCAGCACGCGCGGCGATATGCTGCGGAAACATGAGCTGATGTCAGTCGGTATCACCGTCTGGCTCATGGTGACGCTATTCGTGGTGGTGCCATTGCTATTGGCAGTAGCATTGCCAAAGGTGTACAGATTCTTAACCGCAGTGGCGGCCTGGCCTCTGACGGTACAGCTATTCCGGAAACAATCAATACCGTAATGCAGCGCCTGTGGTGCTTCATGTATATCAACACGGTAGGCGTCACCGGCAATCAGACAGATCAGCGTGTCAGACTGTGGCCCCAGTTGCTCCAGCCGCAAGATTTGCAGCATGACAGGTGGCACGTCTTTTGGTGTGCCACCGAGAGGATAGACATTCACACCCATGCTGGGGTAATCAAGTACTAAAGAAGAGCGCAGGACAAAGCCGCTGATGACGGTGGAATTGCTCTCGTTGAGTTTGGCCGTAGTACCAAAGGCCTTGGCCCTGACTTGCGAAGCCGTACCCTTGACCTGGCTGGTCACCTCGGGCAAGACGGCAGATTGCAAATTCATCTCTGGCGTATCGACCTGTGTAGTCAGGTTGCGGCCTATGCTCATGGCACCATCCGTCAGTGCAGAAATCCAGTTACTGTCGAGATAAAAAAAACGCAGGGATTCTGGCGGCAGCATGTTTTCATCTGGCACCAGATAATTAAACGGCACGCCATGCAGCAGTGCCAGGTTGGCCAGCCAATCGACCAGCACTTGTGGCATGGCAGGATTGGTCAGATTGGCCTGCACATTGGCAGGACTGGAATAGGCAGTCTGCAGGTTGCTGATCAGCGATGAGCGCTTATAGACGGATTTCATATTAAGCCTCAGGGTTGAGTGACATGATGGTGCGCTTCAGCAGTGAATTTGAACCATGCGGTGCTGGTGCACCGACCATGAGTTTCATTTGCTTGGCTTGCGGTGCCAGGTCCAGCGAGGCACCCAGGCTTTGTTCCAGCATCTGGTCTTCGACGGATTGCTGTACCTGCATTTCCAGGTCGCGCTTCCAGGTGTAATAGGCGGTTGAGAACGAGGTGTCCTGCAAGGCCACCATGCGGCCTATAGTCCAGGCGGCAGCATAAGAGGTATCCAGCAAACCCGTAGTCGGGTCAAAGATGGTGGCCGCATCAGGCGAGGCTATTGGCACCTGCAACCATGACTGCGTGACCTGATAAGGCGTCAAGGGACCACGATACCAGGACACGGTCTGGCCGGAAGTGCGCAGGGTTTCATTGAGCGGCACATAGCCCATATTCAATGCACCGCGCACGACCGCATTGCTGCCCTGATAGGCGAGGCGCAGATTGGTATTGGCGGCGGCTGGTGGAGGTTGCTTTTTCGGGTCATCAATGACGCGATCATTCAGGCTCAGCAACTGATGGACAAAGGTCGCTGGCTGGCCTGTGCTGAAGAAAGTCCAGTTGCTGAGTACTGCCAGCCTCAGCGACAAGTTGCCATTGTAAGTGTTGCCCGCCGGTGCACCACCACTGCTGGTGCTGGGCAAAAAGTTTTGCAATTCTTCGAGCGACACCAGAAAGGCCACAGTCTTCTTGCCGGTAGCTGGCAGGCGGTTGCCAAATACGACGGAGAACGAACCGGTAGGTTCACCCGGGTCTGGCGTATTGGTGGTAGTCGGCTGATTGATCAGGCTGACTACACGGCCATGCGCCATCTGCTTCAAGTCATCGACACTCGGTGCGATCTTCCAGAACAGGCTCAAAGGCACATCGATGGTCTGGATGGCGTCTGTCAGTGTCTCGCCGGGTTCCAGCCCCAGTATGCCTGTTGCACCATTGAAGTAGGAATAATTGCTACCCAGGCTGCTGTTCGTGCCGGACGGCAGGGCAGCCTGCGGGAACAGGTCGGCCACACTGCGGGTCGCTGCAGACAGGCTCAGGCTCAAACCTTCAGCGGTGCAGGCATCGATATCATCTTCATCCAGCAGCATGACCCATAGCCAGGTTGGTACATCGGCATCGGTATCCGTGCCTGCCTCTGGCGGTGAGTATGGCAGTTGATTGGTCGGGTAACGTACCCAAGGGAAGGTCTTTTGTGAAAACACCACATGCGGCAAGACGTTGCTGAATTCACCCGAGGCGTTGTCCGAAGGGAAGACCGAGCTGATCACATTGCCGGGCTGTGAAATCGCAAAGCGGTCTGCCGTTACCGCAAAAGTATAGCTATTGCTATAGTCTGCGCCACTGACAGCATTGCCTGCGTTATCGAGTATGTTTTGCCTTACCTTTAACTGATAACCACCAGCATCCAGTCCAGGTAAAAAATGCTGGATAAAGGATACCTGCTGGTTCAGCAAATAGGTTTCATCGTCATTGACAGCCATGTTGATTCACACCTTCAGAAAAAATATTCATCTATGCATTATTTGTTGCGCTATTCCATACAAGCTGCAATTGCCAGGCTGCGGTTGCTAGGCCGCTATTGCTTCCCCCAGTACACCCACCAGTGGCCAGTCAGTCAGCGCTTCTGTCGTTGCCATGGCTGTCAGGTTCAGTTGCGCAGACGTATAAGTAGCAAAGCCATTGGCCATCAGATCATCCAGCACGGTATTGCGCTGGCTGCTGACCCAGCTGTTCGTCAGCGAGCTGAGTACATAATTCTGGTTCGTCAACGCTTGCGCGCTGGCGCCTGTGACATTGATCTGCAATTCCTCCGCCGGGCTGGTGATGGTTGAGGTCACCGTGTAATTCTGGTTGGATTGTTGCGATGTATAGCTGAAGGTAGTCTGGTTACCTGCCGTAAAAATCAACTGTATCAATGGCACATTGTTGACCGTCAATGGATTGCGTGGCAGGGCCGTGATATTGAAACCCATCAGTGTATGTGGCAGCAGGGCTGCAGCATTGGCGTCCTTGCTGGCATTCGGGTCACCCCAGAGGGCAGTGTTCGAATTACCCAGCACAGGCTGTATCTGAACTTCATTGATGTAGTCAGTGAAGTTACCGTTATTGTCTGCCTTGGTCAGCGTGATGGTATGTATGGTCTGCACACCCGAAAGCTTCATGGGTTTGACGCTGATCGTCGTGTTCCATATCTGTGTGCTGGAGTAAGACTCGCTGGCCGCCACCAGATGTGGCAAGGCTGTGGTGCTGGCAATGGGCAACACATTGGGTATTGTCGTTGTCGTGCTGCTGCCGGTACTCCAGCGTGCGACATTCGACGGTATGGTCGAGGCCGTCATCAACTGGAACTGATTTGGATCAATGATCCAGTTCCAGGCGCGGCCTTGTGCATCAACGATGTCCTGTTGCAGCAAGCCTACGGCAACGGATGCAGACGCATTAGTGTCGGTGCTGGCATTGCTACCATTACTGCCTGCTGCCAGTTTTTGTGTGCGGGCCGATTGCTGCATGTTCAACATGCCCATGCTGCGTGCAGAGACAGACTTGACAGAGTTTGACGATGTTGAACCGCTGCCAGGCAAGAAGTTATCTGCCACATTCTGCCAGCTGACAGGTGCAGGGTTCGGTGTAGAAGAACCAAAGCTGATGGTGAAGCTGACGATGTCGAGATCAACTTCAGCACGGCCACCAAATGATGGCCCCCATACCTGCAGATTCGCGCCCACACTGACACGTATCGTGAACAGGCCAAGATCAACCGAGCAGCCTACATTGACATAGGCATCTGCACGATAGACAAACGGTGCCCAGGCGATCAAAAAATCCATGCCGCAATTGAACCAGGCCTTGATGGAACCGAGCGAAAAGCTGGCAGAAAACTGCATGCCCGCCATGAACATGGCCGGTGTCAGCGCCAGGTAAGATGAGCCCGAGGCCTGGAAAGGCCCGAGCGCAAAACCCATTTGCATACGGGGTACGGCTGGGTACCAGGCTGGTTTGCTGTATGCACTGTTATAGCCGCCCAGCGTTACAACAAAGTCACCCTTGTGGGCACCGCTGAACCAGATATTGAAGGCAAAGCCACCGCTGATCTTGACGAAGTCGCCATACAGGTAGGACGCAGGTGTGACCACGCCAGCCACGGACAGTGCACCACTGTCCGGAGTGAACGAGGCGACGATATCGATTTCTATATACGCGAGCGGGCTGCTGGCTCCCTTGGGCAAGGTAATGGAGCAGGAACCCAGCAAACCTATCTGGGTGCTGACACCAAACGATACCGTGACCAGGGCAAAGGCCGACACCATATTGAAAGACGTGAACTGTATGCCAGCCGCCACCCAGTATTGCCCAGGCTGGTTGGTCACAACGGGATTGGTGCCACTGGCCAGCTGTGTCAGCACAGCGCTAAAGGCCGCACCGGCATTCGATGGTTGCGCCGGTGCCTTGCCTGGTAACAGCAGGTAGCCGGGCAGGGTAGCAATGGTAGGCAGGTTCAACGCATAGTTGACACCAAAACCAAAGGCCAGGCCGGATACATACAAGAAAGGCGGGCCACCCAAAGGCACCTGCAAATTGGCATAGATGAAGAAGGAGGCCGGATTATTATTCTGCGCAGGGGCATAACCGCCTATGGCCTTGAAACCATAATTGGCAACCTGAACGACGACTTCACCAAAATAATTCGTGATGTCGTTCTGTTTGACTTTCAGGAAAGCGCCACCCAGACGCAGATTGCCACGCTGGAAATCCATCGCGAGGCCATCCAGGTCAAAACTGACCGTGTTACCTGCTGGCATGCCAGGCAAGGGCAGGGGGAAGGTGATGGACAGGCCTTGCAAGTCCAGCGAAAAACCACCCATGGAAAACCCGGCAGACAGACCAAACGTCGCTTCACCGCTTTTATAATTCAGACCAATCTTTTGCAGATCAACCGGGCCAAAAGTCTTGTTGATATTGATCCAGTTGATGGGGCTGGCTGGCGGGCTGGCTTTGACACTACCACTAGCCTGGTAATAAGTGGCTGGTGCAGTAGAAGCCGGGGCAGCAGGCAAGGCCATGGGCAAGGAGAAATTACTGACTGCAGTATTGCTGCCCTTTCGCAGCAGACCTGCAGTAAATGCAAAGCCTTTTTTATTGAGGCTGAATGTAGTCTGGTCACCTTTCGTATCTATCGCATAGGTATTGCTTTGATTCGAGGTCGGTGAACCGGCTGGCTTTAATGGATTACTGCTTTTCGACACCTGGGGGATATTGAAGCTGACAGGCTTGCCATTATTCTGTGCCGGGTCAGCATTGGTATAGCTGAAGCCCAGATGCTGTAGTGTAAATTCATTAAACACCGGTATGCTGCCAACCAGGGGCAAATCCTTGAATGCCAGGTTGGTGTCTATCGAAGCACCGACCACATAGTTGCTGGTAGCAGAACCACTGGTCAGGATAGTGTCTGCATAAAAACTGAAACCGAATGTCTCAGTGCTGCTGCCATTCTGATAGACCAGTTCAAACTTGGCTGCCATGCCCATTTCTGTCGTCGTTGCACCAGTAGCAGGTTTGGTATAGGTGATTTGCCCGGCCACATAGTCGATGATAGCTTCCAGGTTCAGTTCCGGTGGGAATTGCACATCGACGCCAAATTGCTGACCGATATAGCTCATGAACTTGCCTATATCAATCGTGGCATCCGTCACCGAACCACTGAAGGTGTAAACAGATCCGCTTGATTTGCTTTCCACTTCCGCGCTCAGCGAAACAGGAACCGAACCGATTTGCAGGTTCAGGCCGAGGGTAAGGTCTATAGCAGTATTGGATGTGGTAGGCATGGCGGCGCGGAGTCTGGATTATTCAGGGTTGATCAAGGTGATCAGGATTGACTGCTGGCAGAAAACGAAATCGCCAGACTCTCTATCTTGAGCCAGTTCGACAAGACAGGAGGCAAAGCAATCAGGCCGACGTCAGGATTGGAGCCTTCTACATCAAGATTGAAAGAAAACAGAAATTCTTTAGTCGTTGAATTGAGGCTGAATTCATAAATGTTGACCAGCGTCTGGTTACTGGCATTGAAATTGGCCGGATTCATATTGGGGAATGCCTGGCTGATCAATGCCATGCCAGAGTTGCTGGAAACATCGCCGCCACCAAGTTTGGTATTGATGAAGTTGATGACATCACCAAGATAAATCGTGACAGGCGGATCAAATGGTTCACGGTCAAGCTTGAACAAAAAACCGTTGCTGGCACCTGCCTGCGAACCATCCTGACCCAGCACAATTTCTGAAGCCAGCGGTACATCCTGTTCGCCTATGACCAGCGTGGTTTTAAAATTAATCGTTGTACCCATGGTCCGCGCACCTTCGTTTTCAATAGAGGATAGTTCTATATTCATTTGCCACTTATTTGCCGCTTATTTACCGCTTATTTACCGCTTACTTGACGTAAGCAACGGCAATACTGAAATCCTTGACGCCAAAACTGTCGCTGAACAGGCCCAGGTAAGAACCACCATTAGCGGTGGCATTCATGGCTATCTCGACAGAAAATTCACTGATCGTGCCTGTCGAAGTATCGGCTACGGTGGCAAAATCAAAGGTTTCCAGTGTCAGCTTGTTTGATATGCCGGTGTTGAAACTGCCGTCACTCATGAGGTCACAGAGTATTTGCGACACCGGCAGGTTTTGTGGATTTTCAAGAGTGCCGGTGACAGAAAAAGTGGGGTCGGATCTGGTCGGCATCTGCATCGCCAGATCATAGCTAAAATCCGGCGGCACACTGGGCGGGCTGGTCTGTTTATCGTAAGGGTAGAGCGCAATCGTGCCGTTAAGCCCCCAGGTCGGTATCGGCTTGCTGAGGGGATCGCTGACACTGATCCAGATCGCCAACGGGTTCAGGAATAGTGCATTCGGATACAGCGGTATATTGACGATGCCTATTGAGGTCGAGACATTGTTGACACTGATACTCAGCGTAGGCGTAGTCTTCACATACAGCGACAATTCCAGCGACAGGAGATTCAAGGTCGTGCTGGCCGGGTTGTAGTAATTGGTCGGCAGCGTGGTTGGGAACATGCTGGAAAACTGTGCGCCCGGCACCAGGAAATTCAGGTCGCTCAAACCTATGCCAAAGTTGTCGAACGTGGCGCTCATGGTGAACAGACCATTGCTCATCGGTATCTGCGTGGTCACATTTCCGCTGCCACGGCCTATCTTGACGGCGGTATTCAGATTGAACTGATCCGTGGTCGGATCATCATCGATGGTGGCGGATTGTGGCGTAGTGTTCTTGATCGTCAGGCTGGCCGCCTGCATGAGCTGGCCACCAATGACGGGAATGCAGGCTGCCAGCGCGCTCAGTATCGCTGCATTATTGCTCGACGTCAGCTCAATGTTGAGCACATTGTTGGTGGTCGTGACTGTGCCCGTCATCGGCACCGTCGTCATGCCCAGCATTTTTGACAATACACTCATGGCCTTACCAGTCGCCTGCAAATCCAGATTGGCACTGAAGCTCGTGCCGCTGATCGGTGAGCCTGACGGTACATCAAATACCAAAATACTGAGTATGGAATTACTCAGTGCCGGGTAAGTGCCACCATAGACATCAGTAAATTTCCAGTAAGCCATGCGCTATGCCCCTGCTGTTCTTGGTTGGATGAGGTTGAATGAGGTTAAGTTAAGTAGCGACTGGCAATACGCTGAATTCGGTAATGACGGGTAGGTGATCTGACACCGTATTGTAGGCATTCAGTACTGCCCGGCCCCTGGCTGGATACAAATCATCTGGAGGGTCGAAAGTAGTGTTCTTGGCTTCCCCGATAAGGTCAGCCACTTCTTCCATGCCAGTACTAATGACAATATTTGGCGTTACCCAGGAAATATTATTGTCATACGGGGCGCTCAGGTAAACCGCCGATCCTGCCTGATTATTGTCCAGACGCTTCCGTACGCTAGAGAGCGAATTATTCGCCAGTTCAGTTCCATAATTTGCCAGATTGCTGAATGGACTTACCGCCACACCGTTACCGTTCATATAGGTATCAGTTGGCTGGCAATTGAAGTCGCCCAGGAAAAAGGTGTTCCTCACTGCCGCAGAAGGAGTGTTCACCAGTTGCCTGCAAAAATCGATGGGAGGGCGCATCCTTACGGCGGCACCGCCACTCGGTGGCGGGTCATGTATGCCAGAGAAACGCAGCGAGGTAGCTGGTTGTGACACTACATTGAAGGTGGCGACTAATGGCGTCCTGCCAGGCAGGTATGCATCGGTAACGGTATTGCGCTCCAGTGCGAGCGCAGTTGGTGTCAACTCTTTGGTGTTAAAGATAAAGCCCACGGTTTCATGCCGCCCTGTGACCACCGGCACGATGTACTCGTAAGTGAAATCCTGAGGGTTATGGCCCATGGCGACAACTGCGGCATTCATGGCGTCGCGTATGGCAACCAATGTGGGCAAGCAATTGCCGGATACATTGGCCCCTTTGCGGCTGCCGCCAGTCTTGAGTTCTATGACTACAAACAGATCAACAGGGGCAGAAGAAATAACACCTTCCCATTGTTCTGCACCCATGACGACATTGGTGACAAAATCAAGGACGGTATTGCCCATGCCATAGGACTGGAACAAAGGCTGGAAAGCGTTGGGCTTGGTCAGTTTATTGAGACTGACATTTTTCAGATTCCAGGAAATTACCTTCATCGCTCATCTGCCTATGGTTATGTAAGCTATAAAACAATAAAATTCCTACTGCTGTGCTGCTTGTCTCTGCCCGTCCTGTTACCTGCCTTGTTGCTTGTCAGCACGAGTTTTCCCGCACCCGGTTTGCGGGTGAACAACTTGCTTGAATTTCCTGCGGGGAAATGTTTCAGTCGCTAATAAAAATACAACAAATCATGGATTAGAAAAATAGCATCCACATACAAATTAATCAACTAAATTTACAATTCTGGCAAAAATATTAAACATTAATGTCTTTTTGTACATCAATAGCTTCAGCCTACTTCAGATAAATGCCGGGCTTTGCTGGCATCGCCAGCAAAATCCGGCGCAAGCAGGGCAGACTTCCGTACAATGTCGCTTTGTTTTTGCCAAAAAGAAGAATAAGCATGTCCATACAATGGTTCCCCGGCCACATGAACGCCGCCCGCAAGAAGGCGGCGGAAACCATGGAAAACACCGACCTGGTGATAGAAGTGCAGGATGCCCGCATTCCACAAGCCTCGTGCAACCCCATGGTGGAGTCGTTGCGTACCTTTCGCCAGCGTCCCTGTCTGAAGATATTGAACAAGGCCGACCTGGCTGACCCGAATGCCACCAAGGCCTGGCTGGATTTCTACAATGCCCAAAAAGGCGTGTTCGCCGTTGCCCTGAGTTGTAAAAAACCGTCTGATGTAGCAAAAGTGCCTGGCCTGGCTTTGAAGCTGGCCCCGCATCGTGGCGTGCCGACCAAACCGCTGCGCATGATGATCATGGGCATACCCAATGTCGGTAAATCGACCTTGATGAATGCCTTGCTCAAGAAACGTGTCGCCAATGTCGGTGATGAACCGGCCGTGACCAAGACCCAGCAGCGCCTGTACCTGGGCAAGAACATGATCTTGACCGATACCCCCGGCATGCTGTGGCCCAAGATAGAACATCCTACTGACGGTTTGATGCTGGCTGCCAGCCATGCAGTCGGCGTAAATGCGCTGATTGAGGAAGAAATCGCAACCTTCCTGGCAGAGCAATTGCTGATTCATTACCCAAAATTTATCACTGCGCGTTACGGCTTTCCGGTCGAAGGTATAGATGCAGTCTCTGTCATTGAAGGCGTGGCCAAGAAACGTGGCTACAAGCTCAAAGGTGGCGACTGGGACTACGAAAAAGCTTCCCACACCCTGTTGCTTGATTACCGCAGCGGTGCCCTGGGCCGCGTGAGCCTGGAAACCCCAGCCAGCCGCGAACATTTGCTGGCGACCTATGTGCCGCCAGTCTTGTTGGGGCAGGGCAAGAGCGTGCAGACTGGCATGGAGCCAGAACAGGAAGATGCTGAATGAGTACTGCTGCAGACTCGCCTTTTGTATTGCGTAACGATGTCGCCGGTGTCAGCACCCTGACATTGAACCGTGGCGAGCGCTTTAACCCCCTGTCTGAAGAAATGCTGGCTGCCTTGCAGTCTGAGTTCAAGGCTGTCGCAGTTGATGAAAATGTGCGGGTAGTAGTGCTGGCTGCTGCTGGCAAGGCATTTTGTGCTGGCCATGACCTGAAGCAAATGCAGGCCCATCCATCTGAAGATTATTACAAGAACTTGTTCCAGCAATGCAGCAAGTTCATGCTGGCTATCCAGAAATTACCCCAACCCGTCATCGCCCGCGTGCAGGGCCTGGCGACAGCAGCCGGTTGCCAGTTGGTGGGCATGTGTGACCTGGCTGTTGCCAGTGACAATGCCAGCTTTGCCGTATCTGGCGTGAATGTCGGCCTGTTCTGTTCCACACCTGCTGTCGCCTTGTCACGCAATGTCTCGCGCAAGCAGGCGATGGAAATGTTGCTGACCGGTGATTTTATCGATGCGCAAACTGCCTTGCAGCGTGGTCTCATCAATCGCGTTGTCAGTACTGATGAACTTGATGCCTGTGTGGCAGAGTTGACTGCCAGCATCATCGCCAAGCCCGCACTGGCTATCAGCATGGGTAAGCAATTATTCTATAAACAGCTGGAAATGGGAGTGGAAGCCGCGTATCAACTGGCCGGGCAGACCATGGCTTGCAATATGCTGGATGATACTGCGCAAGAAGGGGTACAGGCTTTCCTGGAAAAACGCAGACCTGACTGGACTTGATTATTGTTCTGGTTCTTTGGACCTGAGATGGTCAGCGATCACCGCACCAAGCGAACACCAGACTCCGGCTACAAAGCAGGTATATAAGACTGCATATGAGGTGGGGAGTTGGGCAGGATTGTCGCTATAGGTAAAACTGGCATAGGTATAGACCAGCGCCGTGGTGGCAATACCCAACAGATAGCCATGCATCATAGGCGATTTTTCAGCCAGATACCCAACCAGCAAGCCTGGCACCACATACTGTGCAAAGCCAAAGATGGCCATGAATAGCTGGTTTCCCCATAAGCCGGTATCCGTATTCACCAGTGTTGGTGGTGCCATCGAGGCCTTCAGCAACGCAATAAATATGAAATACAGCAGACCATACACAACGGTCGAGACAGCGATCGCCTGAGTGTTGGGTTTGGAAATAAAAGGGTGGAATGCCATAGGGGCAAGATTATACTCTTAGCTGCTGAAGATTTGGGCACAATTGAGTGGGTTTTGTGGCATTCTTTAAGGGCATGTTTCGCCAAGCTATGGGAGGAGTTTGAGCTGCAATCTCATTAACGTCATTCCAGCGTGTTTTTGGCTGGAATCTAGCGTCGTTCGTAGCAGGCCGTGAAGTAATTTTCTTGTCCAGCTTTTCAATACCTATATCCAGCATTTACGATTGCCGGCCGGTGGTAGACCGGCGGCTACCCACCAAAGGTGGGCCAAAAAGGCGACCCAGGCATAGCCGCCCCTTCGGGGTTCCCGTTTGTGCAGTACAAAAATGGGAAGGCCCGAAACTCGCTGCGCTCAGACAGCGGTCCTTCTCGATCCATTTTCTGTACTGCACAAACGGCGTCTACACATGGGAACTGCAGAAAGTCAAAAGCAAGCCCAACGTCAAAAGCAACCTCGACGTCACTTAGACCTCGGACATATTCGTTGGATTGTAGCCAACGGGAGTTTCTAAACCCCCCAAGATGCCAAGCCTACCCAATCACCTTACGCGCAAACGACTCCAGATAATCCATCAAACCATCCGCCGCCTTGGCTGCCTGCTCCTCATTGCCTTTGGCAATCGCCTTGGCAACCAGCATATGGCAGCGGGCGCCTTCTTCTATGTCGCCTTCGTGCTGGAAGGCGTACCAGAAGCGGCGACATTTGATGATCAACGGGATCACGGCAGCGACGGCTGAAGGGTTGCGGCAGGCTTCGTGGACAACATGGTCGAGGGCCTGGTCGGCTGCCATGTAGTCATTGAGGTCATTGCGTTTGGCGGCGACCAGCATTTTGTCGGCGCATTCTATGATGTCCTTGCGGTGCTGTGGCGTGGCGCGGCGGGCGGCGCTGGCGCCTATCAGGCGTTCGATGACGCGGCGGGTTTCTATCAGCGTCATGTGCTCGGCAGCTTCGATGTCGCTGATGATCAGGCCGCGCCTGGGCATTTGCTGTATCAAGCCGTTTGATGACATGCGCATCAAGGCTTCGCGCAGCGGCGTACGGCCCAGGCCGGTTCTTTCTACCAGTTCAGACTCGACTACGGGTGAGCCAGGTTTTAACTGCAGCGTGACGATCATGCTTTCTATCGCGTCATAGGCAACGTCGGCTGCGCGTAATTTGGGAGCGAAAGCGGGTGTTTTTTCAGGAGTAGCAAGCATCAGATATCCATGTTCTGTATTTTGTATGGATTTTACCTATTCGAGTACGAATTTTACCTTGTAAAAAGCCAGTATTATCAAATTCTGCGCGTTTTTATAAAACTTTTGCACTTTTTTGACATATGGCAATATATTCCTGCCTTCAATTTTGCCATGGACTATCCTTATTTGCTGGTGATTTACGCAGAAATCGGCACAGGAATAGATTCTAGACTGAATTATGGTTTAAGCTCCACATTTCAAATATAATTTAAATATATTTATAAATTAAGTTAATTGCAACACAATATTTTTCCTTGTTATTCTTTTTTTGTCTCTTCATTGATGGAGTTGATTAATTGACGCTGCCAGCATCCCCTTTTCCAGCACAGCAAAAACGTCAGCAAATGGCCAGCCAGATGGCCAATGTGTTTTTTGCTGAAAGCCTGTTCGATGCCATGCCCGACATCGTGTTTTTTGTGAAGGACGATGAGGGGCGTTATCTGGTGGTTAATCACACCCTGGTCAGGCGCTGTGGTGTCCGGGACAAGGATGCCTTGATAGGCAAGAGGGCAGAAGAGGTATTCCCATCCTCACTGGCAACCAGCTATGCCACACAGGATGCGCTGGTGCTGAGTGGGAAAAAAGAAATCCATGACCAGCTGGAGCTGCACCTGTACCCGAACCGTTCGCCAGGCTGGTGCCTGACGCAAAAAATCCCCTTGCGCGATACCCGCCACAACATTATAGGCATGACAGGCATCTCACGCGACCTGGCCATGCCTGACCAGCGTCATCCCGTGTATGCCAAGATTGCGGCTGCGGTAAAACACCTGCATCAAAACTATACGCAAACCATCGCCATGGCAGACCTGGTCAAGCTGACTGGTCTGTCGGTGGCGCAACTGGAGCGCAATTTCCACAAGATATTCTCCCTTACCCCGAGACAGATGATGGTCAAGATACGTCTTGATGCTGCCTCGTCCTTGCTGGCTGAGTCACAATTAAGCATTACCGATATTGCTGTTGCTTGTGGTTACCAAGACCACAGCGCGTTTTCGCGTATCTTTAAGGCGACAGTGGGCATGACACCCAGTGAATACCGTGACGTAGTAGTGCGTAGTTAAAAAGTAACAAAAGTTTCTTTTTGATCATCAAATAGTCATCCGGACGACAATCTTTGGTCTCAATGTGTTTTACTCTTTGGGCAATGCTTTGCAGAAACTCTGCCTCGCAGGAAACAAAAAATTTCTGGCATCTTGCACAGAAGTAAAGAAAAGCACTGGAGACAATATGTTTGTAAAATTAAATCGCTGCAAAGCGATGGCTAGGCTTTTGCTCGTCAATTTGATGTTGTGCTGTAGTGTGAGTGCCTACGCAGATGGGAATGACATCGTCATCGGTCAGTCAACTGCATTGACCGGCATCCTGGCTGAACTGGGAGTTGCGCATTCCACCGGTGCCAAAGCCTATTTTGATTATGTGAATTCACAGGGTGGCGTGAATGGCCGCAAGATACGCCTGGTCACCCTGGATGATGCATATGACGCTAAAAAGTCTCTTGCCAACGCAAAACAGCTTATAGAAAAAGAAAAAGCCGTAGCCCTGTTCGGCATGCTGGGCACACCAGCCAATACTGCCTTGCTGCCAGTGCTGGAAGAAGCCAATATCCTGAGCTTTGCCCCGGTCACCGGTGCTGACGTGGTGCGCAAGCCATTTAACCGCCGCATCTTCAATATCCGTGCTGGATACACGACAGAGACAGAAAAGATTATTGATCACCTGAACGTACGTGGCATCAAGAAGATCGGTGTGGTGGTACAGAACAATGCCTTTGGCAAGGAAGGCCTGGCTGGCATAGAACAGGCTATCGCCAAACATCAGTTGAAGTTAACGGCAACAGTCAGTATCAACAGCGATTCTTCTGACCTCGACAAGGCTGTCAGTGCCATGGAAGCAGCCGATGTACAGACCATCATCCTGATCACTGCAGGCAAGCCATCCAGCGATTTTATTCAGGCCTTCAACAAGAAGGTCAAAGGCATGCAGTATTTTGCGCTGTCGGTACTGGCGTCACAGGCTGGTATTACAGCCTTGGGCAAGGATGGAGTGGGCGTGATTATTTCCCAGGTCCTGCCTTTCCCTTACTCTGCTACGACAGCCCTGGTACGTGAATACCAAAAGGTCATGGGCAAGATGAACGTCAAGGAATATTCTTATCTGGGTATAGAAGGTTTTCTGGATGCCAAGGTGTTTGTCGAAGCTATCAAGCGCGCAGGCAAAGATGTCAACAGCGAGCGCCTGATCACGGCATTAGAGGGTATGGGGCGTACAGACTTTGACGGCTTTATCGTCAACTTTGGTAAGAATAACCACCAGGGTTCTGATTATGCTGAGCTGACTGTAGTGTCCAAAGATGGGCGGTTTTTGCGTTAATACTTTGCGCTGAATGATATCGCAAACTGATCCCGCGTTTTTACCGGGATCAGTTTGCAGACGTGCTTATTGACGTATGCCCCAGACAAAGGGGTCGCGTTCATCCAGTAATAACTGTGCTTCTGCATTCACAAAGGCACTGCCGCGCAGGCTGGGCAAGACCTTGCCATCTGCCGCATGGCGATAGCTGGCTTCAAACACGCTCCCCAGTATGCTTTCTTGTCGCCAGACCTGGCCTTCCTTGAGTTTTTCATCTGCTGCCAGACAGGCCAGCTTGGCGCTGGTGCCAGTGCCGCAGGGTGATCTGTCATAGGCTTTGCCGGGGCAGAGCACAAAGTTCTGGCTATGGTTGTCCGTTGAGAGTGGCGGGCCAAATAACTCGACATGATCGATCAGTGCACCGTTTTCACCGGTAATGCCCTGGTTTTCCAGTGCCTGTCTGACGCGCCAGCTAAAGTCTGTCAATTGTTCTACATTCGACAGGCGCAGGTCTTGCCCATGCTGGTTGATCAAAAAGAACCAGTTGCCACCCCAGGCAATGTCGCCGCTGATCTGCCCATGTCCGGCTACATCAATCTGTACGGCATGGCGGTAACGGTAGGCAGGTACATTGTGCACGGTCACGGTGTTGTCGGCATGCAGTTCTGCCTCGACGATGCCGACCGGCGTTTCTATCCTATGCTTGCCCGCCTCGATCTTGCCCTGATAGGCGAGAGTGACGATGAAGCCTATCATGCCGTGGCCGCACATACCCAGATAACCGACGTTATTGAAAAATATCACGCCAGCCGTGCAGGACGGGTCATGCGGTGCACACGCCAGCGCGCCGACGATGACATCAGAACCACGTGGTTCACAGACGGTGGCTGAACGGTAGTGATCAAATTGCTCACGAAATACTAGCAGGCGGGCAGCCAGGTCAGCTGTGCCAAGATCCGGGCCGCCATCAACAATAATCCGGGTAGGTTCACCACCAGTATGCGAATCAATGACTGAGATTTTTTTCATGGTTTTTGCCAGTATGGGATGAGTTTGCTGAATCATGGTTTCCATGCACAAGAAAACCTGATTCATGATGAAATGATGATCGACGTCAGCTTAGGTAAAAACGCTGTGCCTGTCTTGACACAAATTCAGCAGACGTACGACGAAATCAGCATAGTCATGTTGGCAATATGATCTCGCACCCAGAGTGCAGATTTGCTAATCCACCTTGCCAGTATTGGCAAAATTTTTGTAACGCGTGATTTGCTCGCCCAGCATGTTGTCTGCCATTGGTGCAATTTTTTCAAAACCGCCCAACATATATCCACCTACGCTATAGGTCAGGACCAATTTACTCAGCGTCTGGCTTTTTTCAGCAGGTTTTTGCGGGATAAAATCCCAGCTCATGCTGCCAGCCAGGCCATGGGCCTGCAAGGGGCCGAGTGCGCCAGACATGCGCAAGGCTTTGCCAGGCGCAGCATGTACCACACTCAAATGCTGTACGCCACCACCATTCGGGTATTTCTCGCAGAAACAGCCACCGGGTCTGGCATCTATGCTCAGGTTCTTGGTGTTATGGGTATAGGTGTGTGAAGGACTCCACCAGTTGCTGACGTTGACCAGCAGCTCGTAGGCTTCTTCAGGTGGTATATTCAACAGCACTTCATGACGTATCTGGAAACCATTACTGCTTATATTGATAACTTCTGCCAGAGCAGGAGTAGCCAGGCAGAGCAGGGCAGAGGCGGTGAGGATGCGAAAGCGAGGGGTCATGTTTTGCTCCTGTTTGGTGGGCCATCAAATTCAAATCGTGAATTTCTGATGCTGAAGCACTTTTTTGATGCATACAGATGGTAAAGTACGTTTCGCATTTTGACCATGCGATAATCTTCAGCCATGAGAGAAAATTGAACCTGTTGCATGAATCTGTATCCAGACCACACTGAAAATGCCATGCCCAAAGAGATCAAGCAGCGCCTTATTGGCGGTTTGCTCATTTCTCTCGCCGTGCATATATTTATTTTGTGTTTGCAGTTTGGCTTGCCTGGCCTGGGTATGCCCGGCGTGGAAGCGCCGTGGAACAAACGCAGGGCTGAGTCACCACAAATCACTGTACAGATTGCCAATTCAACACCAGCAAATAATGACAAACCTGTCGCTGCCAGCGCTGCGGCTGAATCATCGGCACCAGTAGTGCCAATGACACCAATAACACCTGTCACCCCCAAGTCTGATCCTACACCCGCATCTACTGTTGCTGCAGTCAGCGTGAAAGAAAGTGGCGCAACTGCAAAAACCGAGAGTAAGGCTGCCACTTCTGGGATTCGCCTGGTTGCACCACAAAAAGCGGCACCTGCTCCCGCACCGGTACAGACCAAAGTTGCCAGCAAGCCGCGCGCACCTCAAAAAACCAAAGCCAACACGGCACCACCCCAGGCCCAGCAGCGCAAAGTCATGGCACCAGATGTGGCCCGTGTGATCACCCAGGATATAGCCCGTGAAGAAAGCTTCGCCATGGCTGTGCCCAATCCCGATGACCTGCCCAAAAAAGCAGATGCAGAACCCGACCCTAAGAAGCAATATGACAACATAGCGCAAGAAGGCGTGGAGCAGGAAACACCGCAAGAAAAAGCTGCCAAAGAACAGGCAAGAGAACAAAAACGCAAAAAGCGTGAAGAACAGATGCGCAAGCAGGCCGAGGAACTGGCGCAGCAAAGCGATACCAATGGCAAGGCAGAACTCCAGCAATTAAGCAAACAATTCGACGAAGAAAACCGCAAACTCGCCGATGAAGCCAGCCGCAAGGCGGCAGCCGCACTGGCCCTGCAAAAACAACTGGAAGCAGAAGAACAAAATCGCCGCGCCCAACGCGAAGCAGCCCAGGCTGAAGAAGTCAAACTGGCAGAGCAAAAACGCCAGGACGACAATAAGCGCCAGGAAGAAGAAAGACAGCAAAAATCCCAGCAACTGGCCCAGGCACAGAAAGAACAGCAGCAAGCCAAAGAACAACAACAGCTGAAAGAAAAAGAACAGCAAGTCGCGCTGGAAGCGGAAAAACGCAAGCAGGAAGAACAGCGCCAGCAAGCAGCGGTACGTCAAAAACAACAAGAAGAGCAAGTCGCCAGACAAAAGCAGGATGAACAATTAGCGAAACAAAAAGCCGAAGAGCTGGCTGCAAAACAAAAGGCTGACGAACAGCGTGCCCAAGCCCAAGCCCAAGCCCAAGCCCAAGCCCAAGCCCAAGCCCAAGCCCAAGCCCAAGCCCAAGCCCAAGCCCAAGCACAAGCACAAGCACAAGCACAAGCTGCTGCCGCTGCCAAAGCTGCTGCCCAGGCCGCCTCCAATAACCAGTCTGCAAACACGGGCATCAATCCTGGTGCAAATACCGGGCAGCAAAACAATGGCTCTGCCACCACGCCGGGCAATGGCAGCAATCAGGGGAACAAGTCTGATCCTTTCAGCCTGCCTAAAAATATTACCGGTGGTGACCTGGCAAGCCGGGCCAGGGACCAGGCACGCGGGCTCGATGTCTTGCGTGGTACGCCGCCTTTGCCACGCAATGATGCAGAAGAAAAGCCACGTCGCCGCAGCCTGTTTGGTAGCCAGGACAAAGATGTTCCCTTGCGTCTGTATATCGATAGCTGGAAGCAAAAAATCGAACGTAATGGCAATCTGAATTATTCGCAAATTTCCAAGGACAGGGCTCGTGGTGATCCTGTCGTGGTGGTTTCCATACGCAGTGACGGTAGCGTAGAAGAAATCACTATCTTGCGTTCCAGCGGGCGCGCCGACATCGATGAGGCAGTACGCCGTATCGTTCGCGTGAATGCCAAATACGCTGCCTTCCCACCGAATATCGCAGCTCAGTATGACGTCATAGAAATACGCCGTATCTGGAATTTTGACGACAATCTGAGATTGATAGAAGAGCTGCGCTAGTTGTGTGAAATATTCTGCTGGCTGGATTTTTTCGGCTTCATGCCAGCCAGGTAAATTCAATCATCATTCATGACAAAATTTAAAAACTATTCCAGCGTTTCCATCGTGCTGATTGCACTGAGTGCTTTGGTTGCACTCACTTCCAGCTTTGGTGGGACGATAGAGAACCTGCGCATTCTTTTCATAACCGACCCGGATCATGCCGGGTTCGCCGATGTTTTATCAGGCCAGATCTGGCGCTTGCTGACACCTGCCTTCATCCATTTCGGCCCCATGCATCTGATCTTTAATTTGCTGTGGGTGTGGGATCTGGGCATCGTCATTGAAAACAGAAAAGGTCCGCGCTTTTATCTGGGCTTTTTTCTGATTGCGGCAGTCATTTCAAATATCGCGCAATACCTGCTGACAGATAATCCCTATTTTGGTGGCATGTCGGGCGTTATATATGGCTTATTTTCCTATGTCTGGATACGTGGCCGCTATGACCCCGCCTTTAACGGCATCATGCGCAAGGCCACAGTGAATATGATGCTGGCCTGGTTTGTATTGTGCTGGACCGGCTTGCTTGGCCCCATCGCAAATTGGGCGCACACCATGGGATTGCTGGTTGGCGCTGCCTGGGCCTATATTGAGTGCAAGAAGCTGGGGCTGACGCAATCTTCTTTGCCGCTACCGGCCAACGTGGCACAAAACCTGGAATATTTTTCTACTGCCGATATCCTCAAGGCAGAATCATTACGAGATTGGGTCAGACAGCAATACCTGCCAGAAGCGAGAGCACAATTTGACACCATAGAAGGCAAGCTCAAAATCATCGAAGTGATCTTGCAGCAAAAACCAATAGAGGCACGGCCAGCACATGAAGTGCAGGCACTGGAAATAGTATTTGCCGATGCCTTGGTACAAGAGACAGGTTTGAAATGGGCCGTGATCGATAACGACCAGAAACGCATCTTTGTCATGACTACGGCAGATGCGCCGCCAGTCATTTTCAGCCTTGTTCCTGCCAGTAAAATCATGCAGGCAGTCATTGACACAAACAAGGATGTAAATTTGGCTGCATTGTTCAAAACCAGTGTGCAAACCATACGTGAAAATCTCCGGCAGCGTACAAATACGGAATAAAGATAATGAATCTGCAGAAAATTGTCCGTGTCATCGCCATGATGATTTGTCTGATATTGATGATCGGCTTTGGTCTATGCGGTCTCGCGGGTCTTGCTTTTTTAGGGAACACCCATTTCGATCTCGTTGTGCTGGGTCTGGTTACGCTTGGTTTAAGTATCAGTCTTGTTTGTGGCTTTCTGCTCAAGAAGCTTTTTGTATCTACACACAAATCTGATCATGACAAGCAAGAGCCAGGCTAAGCAGCTATCCAGGGATTTCAGGCAAGTCATTTCAAATCAGAACTTATTTACGAGACGGGGTAAGCCTTGCTACATACTTGGGCTATGATGTTCATTAGTTAAATGGGATAAACATTATTTGTCATGCGCAATTTAAATAACTTTTTTCGTGCATTCTTCATCCTCCTTTGTCTTATTCCAATGGTAGGTTTTGGTGCCTGTGGCGCGTTTGGAATATTTTTTGCAGTCATCAGTTTCAGCTTCATTCCACTCGCCTATGGCGTTGCAGGTTTGCTCATTTGTGCTTTGCTGTATAAATTAATTGGTAAGATCGCGTCCAAATAAATTACTCATCTACCCAGCCTGCAGCGTTCTGCGTGCTTCGTTCCAGTTCTGCATTCAATGAAACTTTACGTATTTTCAGCAAGTACCGCCCATCTTTTGCATTTCATTTTTGAATGGCTGGCAATTGCCATTGGTGTGCAGTTATACCGCCGTCAGCGCGCATACCAGCAACAGGCAGGCATACTGGCACCCGGACATTATGGTGTGATCATCGGTTGTGTACTGGGTGCTGCAATAGGCAATAAAGCAGCCTTCTGGATGGAGTTCCCGCATATGTGGGCGGCCGCAACAGCTAACTTGCAGATATTGATGTCAGGCCAGTCCATCGTCGGTGGTTTGCTGGGTGGTTTGATCGGTGTCGAGTTTGCCAAGTTCCTGCTCAAACAACCGCAATCAACCGGCGACAATTTTGTTTTACCCTTGATGGTGGCGACGGTCATAGGCCGCATAGGCTGTTTCCTGGCGGGGCTCAACGACGGCACCTATGGCAATGCCACGGGTCTGCCATGGGGCATCGATTTTGGTGATGGCATCGCGCGCCATCCCACCCAGATTTACGACATGATCTTTGTTCTGGCATGGGGCGGCTTTTTATTGCGATTCAGGCAGGCATGGCAAAACCAGTCTGGCCTGATGTTCAAAATGTACCTAGCTGGCTACTTGTTCTGGCGCTTGCTCATCGATGGTATCAAACCTGTGCCTTACTATTATTTTTCTTGTTTAAGTGGCATACAGGTTTTGTGCATTATTGCGCTTGCGATTTACTTACCTTTGCTTGTGCGACAGATGTTGAAATTGAATATGGGAGAACGCAATGCAATCAAGCCAACATAAAAATTCACGAATTGCAATGCTGGTGGTGGCGCTGAGTTTGATAGGTGGGACTGGTTGTGTGCATTATTTGATAGCGAGATCCGCATCGGAAACAAATGAGCAAAGAGATGCCCGGTTGGCGCTTCAGCAGAAAGAAAACCAGGACAGATTTCAGCGTGAAGCCTTGCGACAACAAGAGGAACAAAAGCAAGAGGCGCTAAAAATACAAAAACGTGAGCAGGAGGAGCAGCAAAAGACAGATGCATTGGTAAAAGGTGCAAGTGCCAATGACCCCTATTCAAAAACCTACCTTGCGATTGAATATTTGAAGCCTAATGGCAAGTTTCCCAGGGATGTTTTGAAGGGCTTGAGTTTGCTTAAGAGTGCAGTCGGTGATAAATATCCTGAAGCTGAATACTTGTATGGATGGTTGTTAATTCAGGGAGCACTTGACAACGGACAATACAAACTGAAGCTTAAACCGAGCGAGTTGGCACTTTCAC
Organism: Undibacterium sp. Tian12W; assembly: GCF_049339405.1. Taxonomy (NCBI): domain Bacteria; kingdom Pseudomonadati; phylum Pseudomonadota; class Betaproteobacteria; order Burkholderiales; family Oxalobacteraceae; genus Undibacterium; species Undibacterium sp. Tian12W. The sequence goes on along the minus strand of NZ_JBMPPK010000009.1, from coordinate 78,405 downwards.
CGGAGACTGGAGTAAGATTAATTTCCACAGTAGCAAGCAAAAAGTGCAGCATTTACTTGGATGATGTAAAGATCGGACCAGACAAGGAAATTTATCGATTGCCTGCGTTCTATTCCCCCTCCGGTGATTTGATGAAGATCTATTCCGATGGCAGATATATTTCAAGGGATAGAAGTAAAGCTGAATTATGGTTCGCTCGTACAATTCTTCATTGCGATGAGTATTTTGAGCTTTCACAAAGGCAACCCTTACGTTACGTGGGTTATGAATATTTTTCTGACGCAAAAACACTGGCATTCTTCATGCTTCGAAGCACACGGCAGGATATGAAAGAGAGACCTGAGGACGTGGAGCGCAAACGCCAATTTTTGAAAACACTAAAGCCTGAGCAAGTTCAGGAGGCAAATGTGATTGTTGAAGAATTGCGTTTTTCTGCCCGTAAGTCAGAGCAAGAGTATCCAGCACCACTTCCATTTGTGATGAAAAAATAATATGTCCCGAAAAGTCCGCCCTTATCTGTTTTATGACACCACCAGTTCGGTGTGTTCGAGTTGCCTGCACCCTGTAGAAGCAAAAATCATCTTCAAGGATGACAAGGTCTATATGGACAAGTGGTGCCGTGCGCATGGTACTGAGCGCGTGCTGGTCAGTGATGATGTTGAATACTACAGGCTGTGCCGCGAAGTATTCGTCAAACACCCTGAAATGCCGCAAATCTTTAATACTAAAATGGAATATGGCTGCCCTTATGACTGTGGTTTGTGTCCTGACCACATGCAGCATTCCTGCCTGTCCATCGTGGAGATTACCGACAACTGCAATTTGAATTGCCCGGTCTGTTATGCCGAGAGTGGTACCCATCGCGAACAGCACAAACCATTGGCTGAGATTATCAAGATGCTTGATACGGTAGTTGCCAATGAAGGCGAGGCCGATGTCATGCAATTGTCAGGCGGTGAGCCAACGCTGCATCCGCAATTTTGGGAAATCCTGGACGCTGCCAAGGCACGCCCCATCAAGCATGTCATGGTCAATACCAATGGCATCGTGCTCGCGCAGGACAAGGCCTTTGTTGAGCGTCTGGCGAGCTATGCGCCGGGTGTGGAAGTCTATCTGCAATTTGATTCTTTCCGGGCAGAAGTGCACAAGGTCTTGCGCGGCGCGGATCTGCGTCGCATACGCCAGCAGGCGCTGGAAAACCTGAATGCAGTTAATCTGTCTACCACTCTGGTCGTGACCTTGAAAAAAGGTTTGAATGATGATGAGATAGGCGACATCATTAATTTTGGGCTGACCCAAAAATGCGTACGCGGCGTGACCTTGCAACCGATACAGGATGCAGGACGTGTCGAGAACTATGACCCGCGCCTGCACAGATTGACAGTATCAGAAATACGCAGAAAAATTACCGAGCAATGCAGCCTGTTCAGTCTCAAGGATATCGTACCTGTACCTTGTAATCCAGATACGCTGGCGATGGCGTATGCCTTAAAAACAGAGGAAAAGACCGTTCCGCTCACGCGCTATCTTGACCCGCAATCTCTGGTGGAGGGCAGTGGCAATACCATCGTCTTTGAGCGTGATGAGAATTTAAAACAGGGCATGAAAGACCAGATTTTCAAACTCTTCTCGACCAATCATTCGCCAGAGTCTCAGGCCAATTGTCTGTCTGAATTGATGTGTTGTCTGCCCTTGATCTCGGCGCCGCAAAACCTCAAATATGACAATGTCTTTCGCGTGCTGATCGTGCAGTTCATGGACGCTTATTCCCTGGACGTACGCGCATTGAAAAAATCTTGCATCCATTTCGCCCTGCCAGATGGCAAGATGATACCGTTTGAGAGTTATAACCTGTTATACAGGGAAGCCAGCAGGCTCAAAGAGATACGCAGCAGCATTGCGAGACAAACCATGGATAGACTGCCAGAAGGGAAGAAGCAGAAACACATCCCGTTGGTAGAAATCAACTGAAAAATGCCAGCCAGTGTAAGCAAGGCTGGCATGTGTTGGCATGTCTTATATCATGGCAAGGCAGCAGGCTTGGCCAGATAGCTGGTTGAATAAGTCTTGAACTGCCCACCATCGGTATTGATGGAAGTCTGGTTCACTTCACCCGTGCTGAACACCGCACCCAGGCCACCAACTGCGACCATTTCCGATGCATGTGTGAGGAAATAGCGTACCTTGTTGTCGCGGTATTTACCTGACGAGCCGCCTATCTGGGTCGATGGCACGCCCAGCGGGGTTTGCCACCACAGGACGGGCAATTGCAAACCCTGATAATAGGTTTTGGCCAGCGCGAAATGGTCCTTGAAATTAGGTGAAGTCAGGTTCGACTCATCCCAGTACCAGCCCGTGCCTGCGCGTGAGCAATAAGCTACTTGCGGTACGGTTTCAAAACAGCCTGCATCCCTGTCCAGGGTTTGCATGACGATGAAATCTGCCTTGTCTGCACCCAGCTTCAGCATATAAGACATGGCAGTTGAGTGCAGGTCTTCAAACAGGGCAGGGGGAAAGCCAACATAGGCATTTGGCGCAATGGCTCTCGCCATCTGCATGAGGCACTGGCTTATACCGGCGACGCTATTCGGCTGGTTCGCGCAGTCAGGATTATTGTTGACCTGCGCTGGCACGGTGGCCGGGTCGGCGTTATTGGATATCCTTTGCGTATAACCCCAAAAGTCAGGCTCAAAATTGACCAGTACCGGTTTGCCATAGGTTTTGATTTGCTGGAACATAAGACGTACATTGTCCCAATAGCCTTTCATGAACGTCGTATTGGTCAGGCCGCTCAGATTGCCGTCACCATTACTGGCCATCTGGTACAAAGTGAACATGGGGATGGCGCCCAGCTTGTCGGCATTTTGCGCAACGATCTGGACATAAGCACCAGAAGGGCTGTTCCAGGTTGGCCATGAACCAGCACCGACACCGACCAGGTATTGGTCATAGATGTCTGGTGTAATGTTTTGCTTTTGTACATCCGCCAGATCGGCACTGCCCAGACCCACCAGAAAACGCGTAGGCTTGCCGAGCTTGGCTGCCAGTGCAGCGGCTTTTTTCTCCAGCGTGACGACCGTTGTACCAGTACCGGTGCCTGTGCCGGTCGTAGTACCCGTACCCGTACCTGTACCTGTACCAGTGGTGGTACCCGTCGTGGTTCCAGTACCAGTCGTTGTACCTGTAGTAGTTCCGGTGCCTGTACCCGTAGTTGTGCCAGTGGTTGTTCCGGTAGTACCAGTTGTGGTACCTGTAGTCGTGGTGCCGGTAGTTGTCGCTGCAGTCGAGCCACCGCCACCACCACCGCAAGCACTGGTTGCCACGAGCAGGCTTGCTGCAAGGATAGTTGGGAGTTTCATAAGACTAGAAATAAAGTGTCAGAGGTTCTGTTCATGATAGACGATGCCTTTACGACTTTGCCTGAAACCATTTCAAGCTTGCCGCTTAAATAACAATCCTTCACAATGTTGGCATGTCAGAACCCAAGCCCAAAAGAAAATCCTGCCCACGATGCCAGCGCCCATCCACAGCCTGCATATGCAACTGGGTTTGCAGCATTGCCAATGCACCTGAAGTATTACTGCTGCAACATCCCCTGGAAGTCAACAATGCCAAGGGTAGCGCACGCCTGCTGGACCTGTGCCTGCAAGATTCAAGGATGGTGGAAGGCGAGCAGTTTGATGAGCAATTATTGACTGACTTGCTGCAAGCTGGTGGCAAACAGGCTGTATTGCTTTATCCTGCAACCACGAAAAATGATGCGCAGGACCTGCAATACGAAGCAGCAGAATTTGTTGCGCAAGACCATGCATTGACGAATATACGCCTGGTGATCATAGACGCGACCTGGCGCAAAAGCCGCAAGATGCTGTACCTGAACCCGCTGCTGCAACAACTACCCCGCCTGAGCCTGCAAGACATGCCAGCCTCACACTACCGTATACGCAAGGCGCATGCTCCAGATCAGTTATCGACACTTGAGGCGGCTTGTTATGCATTGATGCAACTGGAGCAGGATGAGGGGAAATATCAGCCCTTGATTGAGGCGTTTGATGGGTTTGTCGGGCAGCAGATGGGGTTCAGGATTAACCCGGCATTAATTGATTCCGCTTGATTGTCATAAAGTGATTGACCAGCTTATCCCGGCTATTGCTGTGCAGGGATGTGTTTCTAAGCGACGTGTGCGAAACCAATCGGTATTATCGAAGTGTTGATGCAGTCAGTGCAATTTGTTCGCGCAGCCATTGCTGTGCCGGATGAGTATCATTGCGACTATGCCACATCAAATCATAGTTGATTTCCGGCATGGCGACAGGTGGTGGAAATGCAGCCAGCTTGCGCCAGTCGCAGGAATGCTGGGCTATGCGTTTTAGCACTGTTGATACCATATCTGTCTTTGCGACGACTGAAGGTGCCGCAAACATTTGTGGCAAGGTGAGCCCTAAGTTGCGGCGCTTGCCCAGATGTACCAATGCTTGATCGACCATGCCATAGCGGTCACCCTCTGGAGACACCAACAAATGAGTTAGCTTGAGAAATGTTTGCATATTCATGCCATCTGTTATTTCAGGATGGTCTCGACGTACAATGGTAATAAATTCGTCACGCATGATTGTCTGTGTCAATATCCGCTTTTCAGCCACACTGGGCGGTGCCCCAATCGCAACGTCTATGGTTCCTGCATCCAGTAAATCGACTGCACTGTCGCGGCTGCCTATTCCATGCACCGCCAAGGATATCCCTTTCCCGTGATTCTCCATTGCTTTCACAATGATGGGCAATAAGACAAAGGCAGGATACTCAGACAAGCCAAGCGTGAATGTAATTGATGCATTCGCTGGTTCGAAGCGGGGTTTGGGTAACAGCGCTTTTTCAATTTGCTTTAATGCCTGTGAAACAGGTTCTGCGAGATCTCTTGCCTTTGGTGTCAGCAGCAGGCCATGCGCGCTGCGCAGGAATAACTGATCATTGAACAGCGTGCGCAGTCGGGACAGGGCAGCACTCATTGCAGGCTGGCTGACACCGACATGGGCAGCAGCGCGTGTCACATTGCGCTCGTTGACAAGGGCATCGAAGGCGGCCAGCAGATTAAGGTCTATCCCGTGGAAATCCATATATCAATTTTTCTATTTTGGCAGACATCCGTTATTTTGCTGCGAGCTCATGGCAAAGCTCTCCTGGCACAATGTATCAGACATATATCAGACATATTTTAGGAATTTTTTGTTGTTAACAAGTGTAGCAAATAAAGCGAATTTAACACTGACAGCGTCAGGCAAGCTTGCTACACTTAATTAGCGAATTTCTTTCCCAGTAGCCTTATTTGCGGCACAGGCGCTCGTAGTACACCTGAATTTCCATGCTTATCCAGTCCTTCAGATCCCAATCGGGATGTTGGGCTGCCAGGACGGGTGTCAGCTCTTTCTGGATGTCAGGCAGTTGCTTGCCTGCAGCACAAGACTTGGCAACCTCCTCACGGGCAAAATCCATGTGTTGCGCTGAAGCTTCCAGGTCCGCCGCAGTACCTATCGTGCCATGTCCTGGAATGACGATGTTTGGACTGGTCGCAGCGATCTTTCGAAAAATTTCGCGCCAGTTCAACGGATCAACATCTGTATCCTGCAAATCAGGAAACCAGGGCATGATGGGGAAGGATTTGGTTTCCAGCAGATCGCCTAATATTACGACGCCCTGTTCTGGAATCGAGATCACCTGGTCCCCAAGCGTATGCGCCGCTTGGTAGTAATTGAGTTTTACTACCCGTCCGCCAAGGTCAATTGAGGCTTCGTTTTCGTAGGTAATATCTGGTTCTACGAAATTCACATCTTTCATTGCTTCGCTGACGTCCAGTTTTTCAGAGAACAATGTGCGGAAAACTGGTCCCTTTTTACGCAATTCATCACGCTGGGCGCGGTTATAGATTATCGTTGCCAGGCCCTTAAAGACTTGCGCCCCGAAACCATGTTCAGGATGAAAGTGCGTCACAGTCAGATAGATTTTTTTGTCTCCCGCGAGCTTGCGTGCTTCTTGCAAGACGAGTTGTGCACTTGCTGCACCCAGCCCGGTATCGACTACCAGGACTGCATCTTTACCGGTGATGATAGTGACATTCGGCACCAAAAAAATATGCTGTCTGTCTTCAATCACATGTACACCTGGACTGACTTCAGTCATATTGGCGAGGCGGACGACTTTTTCTTTTGATATGTCATTATTTGCCGCGAGCGTAACTGTAGTGGCAAAAGTTGACGCCAATGCTGCCAGCAAGAGGAGGGTAGCGAGTTTGATTTTTTTCACGAAATTTCCTCTGATTGATTATTTGTTTTTCAGTTGCTCAGTCGCTCCATGCCAGTCTTCGACATGATATGACTTTACGATCTTGTGGTTTTCTACAGTATGGATATCAATCGACATGATGTCGAAGCTACGGTTGGATGCTTCCACACCCAGGAAGGAAAGAACAGGTGTTGCACTGGCATGTCCACGGACGACATAGCGATTACCGACTTGAAGAATTTCTTCTATCTTCCAGGTGAGATTGGGCAGAATATTGCCTGTGCCTTGCAGCTGTTTTAAGAATTGATCACGTGTCTTTGCCACACTCGTATAGTCCCCTCTGCTTTGCCAGTCAGGGGCAAGCACTTCGGCCATTCTGGCTGGCAGATCGGCACTGCTTGTTCCGCTCAGTAATTTGCTGTAGAAGGCCTCGACAATAGCGCGGTCATCGTCCGCCCTTGCTACGTGCGTGACAAATGTACTGCCGAGCATAATTATGATGGCGGTTAAGGTAGAAATTTTGGTCATGATATGTTTTCCTGATTCAGGGATTGATTATTGTCGTTTGATGTGTTTTAGCTTTCGATGCGCTTTAGCTTCCGATGCATATGATGACCTTGCCGCGAGAATGACCCGCGGCTAAGCGTTCAAGAGCTCCATGCGCATCATCCAGAATATGAGTCGAGTCCACTAGCACCCTCAGGCGTGTAGCTTCAACGTCTTTCAACAGGTCAGACAAGACGGATGCGTCATGCTTGACCGCTGTGAACACGGCTTGAATCTCGTCACGTGGTTTAATGGTGTTATCAACGATGGATACTATGCTTCCGCCAGGACGGACGGTTGCCCAGGAGCGTCCCAGCGTTTCCCCGCCACGGGTATCCAACACCAGATGCATTCCTCCGAGATGCTCAAGCAGCTCACTGTTGTGATAGTCAATTGCCACATCTGCGCCGAGCTCGCGTATGAGATCGAGCTTGTGCTCTGACGCCGTGGCGATGACATACGCGCCTGCCTGTTTTGCAAGCTGAATGGCAAAACTGCCGACGCCGCCAGCTCCTGCGTGTATCAGTACATGTTGTCCCGGCAATAATTTGCCTACATTGAACAGGGCCTGTTTGGCCGTCGCTGCGGCCGTCGGTAAGGCGCTAGCCTGCTCATTACTGACGCCAGCCGGGATGTGGGATAAGAGATCGGCAGGCACAGCGGCATACTCTGCAAAGGCACCGCCAGCGCTTGGACTGAGGCGGCCTGCTACGCGATCGCCATGCTTGAAGCCAGTCACGCCGTCACCGGTCGTTTCGACAACACCGGCGAAGTCAGTTCCCATTGTGTAAGGGAAGTTCACTGGAAATGCCGCCTGCTTTTGGCCGGCCAGTATCTTCAAGTCCAGAGGATTCACTGACGCTGCTTTAATGCGTACGATGACTTCATGGGATGCCGGGGCCGGGAGTGGCACATCTTCCAGCCTGGCATCAGATAGCTGGCCAAAATGACGAATGTTTAGTGCTTTCATGCTTGTCTTTCGAAAAATTTGAGAGGAGACCATGTGAAAATGATAGAGGCCTCAGGAATATTCGTCCAATAGATATCAGGTATAAATGATTATTTGAAAAATGGATAATGCATGTGACATTGATTGGCCCCGGACTGAACAGGAGTGATGCGGTACATACACGCATTCCTGGATACATTTACTTTGAACATCATCAGCCCGGCGCGACTGTAAAGCTCAAAAATTCATGGATGCCGTCATGAAGAGCAGGGCATGGCTGACTTGTACTTTCACAAGAATTGCTGGCAGGGGAGGAGGTTCGCGCCAGGCTAATGCCTGCGCGTTCCGGCGAGTCCAGTCAAATTGACAGGAGTCAAAACTGGCAATATCTATAGTGACGAATGTAAGGCATTGCCATTCTTTGGCAGATAAATTGCCGGATCAGGTATTTTTTGGGATTCAAGAAAAGCTGGCTGACTGGCAGAACGCACTAATAAATTGCGACGCTTGCCAGTCAGCTGAGCGTGAGTAGTATTGGAGTAAGGCCATGCCTTCCGTCTTTATCGGAGGACACGGTTTTTTGATTGATCAGCTTGGACTGCATTGAAATCCATGACCTGCATTACACATTGAATGACGTCACTGTATTTAGCGGCGGGTATAAATGTACTGATGCGCAAGCCATTTCGTGCCGCTGCCATCGGCCAGGATGAAGTACTGGTTTTTGACTTCGTTATCTGGACCAGATTTTTCATAGACTTGTTCCATTCTCAGCAATTGACCTGTGACCACATTGCCACTGCCTGGAACGACAAACGGGTCGAATTGCACGCGGATGCGCTCGACATTGTCCTTGTCAAAGCTCCAGGCGGGCATAAGGCCGACTGCCACGCGGGCATCCATCGACAGATATTCCCAGCGCCCCGTCACGCGGTTGAACCCAAGATAATCCAGGCGATTCACGCCTTTGCCGACTGCATCTGCAGAGGGATGTAGTAGCTCTTGCAAATATAAGCCGACCATACGTCTTTCGGCAACTTGTCCGCGGATGATTTCTGGTGTCGCACCGGGACGCGACCAGGCCGTCTCAACGACATCCCACAGGCCGGCACGGCTGGCAAGTGCGTCACCCTCGCGGCCCAGCATGTTCATGCTGGCGGGCGTGATATCTGTGGCTGTTGGCGCAGGAGGCGTTTGTGCATGTACAGAATTGCTGAAGATGGTAAGGATGGTAGTGGCGGCGGCAAAAAGTCCAAGTTTTGCAAAGTTGTGCATGGTAATTCCCAATACAAATAAATGTGTCTCAGATGTCACTCTGGTGCGGACATGCAACTGTCGGCGCAGGAGTCGGGCATCGCTTGAATGCTGAGATGTCTCAACTATCATCAAGGCGGTGCGGTCAGGGATCAGGCTGGTGATTCGAAAGTGCCAGGACTATTCACAGTAGCTCGCCATTCGGGAGTCCGTTCTTGCCGCGCTTCAGTCAATGCCTTGCGAACACCGGCGGCGTTGTAATCCTTCAGATATCCCGGTGAGCCGGGTTGCTGGCGCCATGATTGCGCGATCGTGCCAGCATCAACTGCTGTAAAACCAATTTCTTCGACAAGCTGCATGATGACTGCTTTAGCTTGCGTATTATCACCGGTGACTGCCAGCGCCACCCGGTCGGCGCGCTCATCAGCCGTACCTTTGTTCAGCAAGTGTTCAGCCAATATGCTATTGAATACTTTGATAACCGGGCGTCCGATTTGTTGTTCAACCCAGGCGCTTTCTGTCATTCCTGCTTCGACTTCTGCAATCAGGCCATCGCGTTGCTGCGGATAATAGTTGCTGGTGTCAATCACAATCAAGTCCGCAGGCGCGTTGCGGAACAGGTCTTTGGGTAAGCTGGCGACAGCTGTCATGGGGATAGTGACGACCACGATCTCACTATCCCGCACTGCTTGTGAGACCGTCACCGGATGGGCCCCCGTTTCATTTGCCAGATCAGTTAAGGAAGATGGGCCGCGTGAGTTGGCCACCGCTACATTGTGTCCTGCCTTGGTGAATAAACGTGTCAATGTGCCACCGATATTGCCCGATCCAATAATGCCGATTTTACGCATGATTTCTTTCCTTGTTTAAGCCGCCCTGGGGCAGAGAGAATGATATTATTCCTTTCAGAATCACACATAAATAAGGGTTTTTGCATGTGTGTAACAACTGGGAGTGTGGAATGGACAGGCTTGCAAGCATGGCGGCTTTTGTCAAAACGGTGGATGCCGGGTCCTTTGCCGCAGCCGCCAGCGCATTGGACATGTCGCCTCAAATGATAGCCAAGCATGTGAGTTGGCTGGAAACTCGTCTGGGCACGCGCCTGATCAACCGGACTACCCGGCGACAGAGCCTGACCGATATCGGCAAGGCTTATTACGATCGTTGCAAGATGGTGCTGGCCGATGCAGACTGGGCTGATTCGCTCGCCGACGAGGTGAAAGGTGCGCCGAAAGGGCGCTTGCGTATCAATGCGCCAGTGTCATTTGGCACTTACGCGCTGACACCTGTCATTGCCCGCTATTTGCGACAGTATCCACAGGTAGAAATTGATCTGGTGCTGAGTGACCGCTATGTTGATCTGGTGGAAGAAGAGTTTGAGGCAGTGTTTCGTATAGGCCGTTTGAGCGACTCCAGCTTCATTGCACGCGAGCTTGCTCCGTTTCGCCTGGTCGCCTGCGCATCACCAGACTATCTCAAAGAAAAGGGGCGTTCCCGCGACGCCGCTTGATCTGGAAAAACACGAGTGTCTGGCTTATGCATCCAGCACGGGTTCAACTGCCAGCGAATGGCGCTTTATGCGCGGAGAAGAAAAATACCAGGCACAGGTCAGGCACCGCTTGCAACTCAATGATGCGAAAGCATTGCTGGTTGCAGCCTTGAATGGCATAGGCGTGGCTTATATTGCAGAGGACCTTGCACGTGAAGATTTGCGCACCGGTCGTCTGGTTAAAATTTTGCCTGATTATGAAACACCATCGCGGCCCGTGCATCTTATCTACCATCCTGACCGCAGGCAGACTCCCAAGCTGAAGAGTTTTATTGACACAGTAGTTAGCGAGCTTGGTATGTAGAGGTGGTTGAGTAATTAAGATAGAAACGGTGCGCATGGCGCACCCTACCGAACGCAGTCCAGGCCTTCCTTATCTTTCTATGGTTTTAATTATCAAGTCCTCTATTGAAAACCTTATCCCATAATCGTTTAATTGCTTTTCTTTGGCTTGCTATACCAAAGCGCATTCACAATAATCCAGCGGTCTTCAAATTTACCCATGTGGAAGTAATCGACAAACCACGGAGTTTCCAGGCGTACTGAGGCGGCTTTGTCTGTCACATCAAGGACGGTGCAGCTACGGCTCCATTCTGCCTTCGGGGTTTTAAGCGCGCCTGCTTTGGTCAGGTTGACCAGTTCTTCTTTGGACATGCGCCGCAGGCCCAGGCGCTCATCCGGCGTGTCTCCTATCACTGCGCGTTTGGCCAGATCGGGATGCAATGACCTGGCTACCCGTTTGGGATCTGCTTCAAGTTGGCCGTCAATATAGTCGTAGCAGGTGGCCTCGATGGCGGCAATGGTCGCAGCATCTGCGGTGGTTTGATTGCTGCCAGGGCCAGCATAAAAGGTAGCGGCGATGAAAAGGGTCACAATGGACATGGCGTTGGGTTCCTGATTGAGTGCGGCTTTTAAAAGATCAAAGACGGGGTGACATAAAGAATGACATAAAGAATGACATATTTGCAGATACCTTGGCAGGTATCTGCTTGCCTGACGTTTGATTGAGCAAAACCATCAATCTACCTTGACCCGGCATATTCATGTTGGTTCCTGATATTTGTTCGCGATTCGTTCACGTTGCTATATTCAAGCAAAATTCGCAGCTACAAAAAAGCCCCGCAAAGCGGGGCCAGTAGTAATAATACGCATCTATGCAGGATCAGATCAGCACATTGATAATCGCGTTGCCGATACCGATCAAAGCAGCACCAGAGATCAAGCCGGCGCAAATAGGTTCGCAACCTTCTACCCAGAAATCATAGCCTTTGCTGCCAGGTGTGCTGTTGCGCTTACCCATCCACCAGAATATTGCTGCGCCTATCCACATTGCCAGGCAGGATTCTGGCGGCAGGATGACGCCCAGACCGATGGAGACGGCGGACAACGGGAAGCGGCCCTTGGTGAAGATGCGTGCGCCTTCAATCAGGCTGGCGGCGACTGCTGCCACGATAATGGCGGTAATGGCGGAAGATGGCAGGCTGCTGAAGCCTTTGGCAATCAGTTCTGCCACGCCTTTCCATTGCATGGCACCGGGAAAGGCAAACTTGTCTGACACGATGGTGGCAGTGGAGCGTACACCATTGGCATCAGGCGGCAAGAACAGCAGGAAGTACAGCGGTACGCAAGCCAGGGCGCCAGAGAAAATGCCGATGATATGGCCTATCGCCTGCTGCCTTGGTTTTGCGCCCAGCATATAGCCAGGTTTGATGTCTGACAGCAGGTTGGATGCATTCGATGCCACTTCGGCAGTCATACCGGCAGGGATCAGATTGTTGGCTGGATTTGCACTGTCAATCGCACCCATGCTGAACTGCGTGATTTTTGACAGGGTGCTGGTAGGTGTCCAGGATGTCAGTGCCATTGCATTGGCGCAGATGATGGTCAGGATAAATACCAGCGGCAGGGTGATGATGGACATGATCCATGGCACGCCAAAGAAGGCATGTGTGGTCCAGGCTGCCAGTATGCTGAAAATGGGGATGCCGATGTAGGAAATGATCAGCGGCACTTCGATATGATCCAGGATATTGCTGCCCTTGTCGGCAACTTTAGTCTTGTCTGCTTTTTTGAAGATACTGGTGAACAGTTCGGGCTTGGCCGCCAGGCTGATGAAGGACGCCACCACCATCATGGATACTGCCCACCACAGACCCCACTGATTGACGATTTCAGTGCGCGAAATAGGCACGACCTTGCCGCTAGGGGCGATGCGTTCGATGATGTCACCGCGTTGTATCATCCACGGCGCCAGGAAAACGAAGTTGATGATGGCACCCACCAAAACACTGCTGGCAACGCGTATGCCCATCAGGCCTCCGACACCCAGCATGGCAGCATCGAGGGTGAAACGCAGGCCCAGTGCACGGAAATCTGTGCCGAGGATCTTCGGGATCAGCAGATCGTATTTGACGGCAGCGGTGTAATAGTAATGATCGACACGTTCCTGGAAATGCCAGGCTTCTGTCATGCTGGTCCATTTATCCATACGCAGGATTTTGAACTGGATCAGTTTCATCCAGCCATCGCTGGTGATCATCTGATAGATGGCTGTCCACATGGCGGTAAACGCCATCAGGCGCGCCTTGTACATGCCGCTGGCGGCTTCGCCGGTATATACCGCATCCAGCACCACGCCGCAGGCACGGCCTTCTGGGAAGGGCAGTTGGTCTTCATTGATGAAGCGGCGCTTCATCGGGAAGGCAACCAGCACACCCAATATGGAGCAAACGCTCATCCACACTACCAGGTGCCACCAGGTGACCACGGTGCCGCTGATCAGCATATACGCTGACAGCACGGTGTTGAGTGGCATGGTCATGTAGCCAGCCGCGGTGGCGATGGATTGGGTGCAGTTGTTTTCAAGGATGGTGAAATCCTTGGCGATACCCAGATTGGCAAGTATTTTGAAAATCGCAAAGGCCAGGATGACGGAGGTCAGGCCTACGCCTATGGTAATACCGGTTTTGGCACCGATATATAAAGCGGTTGCAGACAATATGCCGCCAAGCAAAAAACCTGTAAATGCCGAGCGTATGGTCAACTGTGCCATATCTCCACGGTAAATATTGGTGAACCACCACTCGTCCTTCTGGGCACGGGTCCAGGTCCGTATTTGCTCATCGCTTAATTGTTGCAGCGCCATATTTTCTCCAAAGCGGTTGTCTTGCTTGATGATGATGCCCGGCTTGTTGATGCATATGCAAGATCATTGCAAATATGAAGCACAGAGCCGGAAATATGAAAATTTTCTTTCAGGTGCGGCAGTATCCAAGCGGCAGATGTTTTCTGTCAAGCAGACCGTGCAAAAATTCGTTGTCTTGTGTTATTTGCGATGATTCATAACAAAACGGGCATAAAAAGTGGAGATTCACACGTGAATTGCGCATTTGTTCCACACAGGATTGTAAATTGTATAAACAATAAAAAAACCCCGCAACTTGCGTTGCGGGGTTTTGAGCAATGCGGCTCTCGGTGAGATTATTGAGAGCAGCTAGCAGCTATTACATCATGCCGCCCATACCACCCATACCGCCCATGCCACCCATATCACCACCACCCATGCCGCCTGCTTTGTCTTCAGACAATTCAGCAACCAGAGCGTCAGTAGTCAGGATCAGGCCAGCAACAGACGCTGCATTTTGCAATGCAGAGCGAGTTACTTTAGCTGGATCCAGGATACCCATTTCTATCATGTCGCCGTATGTGTCATTGGCAGCATTGAAACCGTAGTTGCCTTTGCCATTGATGATGGCGTTCACAACAACGCTAGGTTCGCCACCGGCGTTAGCAACGATTTCACGCAGAGGTGCTTCGATTGCTTTCAGAACCAGTTTGATACCTGCTTCTTGATCTGGATTGTCGCCTTTGATGTCGCCAGCAGCTTGACGTGCGCGCAGCAGGGCAACGCCACCGCCAGGAACAACGCCTTCTTCTACGGCAGCGCGAGTTGCATGCAGAGCATCTTCAACGCGTGCTTTTTTCTCTTTCATTTCAACTTCAGTTGCAGCACCAACCTTGATCACAGCAACGCCGCCTGCCAGTTTGGCAACGCGTTCTTGCAGTTTTTCACGGTCGTAGTCAGAAGTTGCTTCTTCGATTTGCGCGCGGATTTGTTTAACGCGTGCTTCGATACCGACAGCCTGGCCAGCGCCATCGATTACTGTCGTGTTTTCTTTACCGATTTCGATGCGTTTGGCTTGACCCAGATCAGCCAGAGTTGCTTTTTCCAGTGTCAGGCCAACTTCTTCAGCAATCACTTGACCACCGGTCAGGATAGCGATGTCTTCCAGCATGGCTTTGCGACGGTCACCGAAGCCTGGAGCTTTAACAGCTGCAGTTTTCAGGATGCCACGGATGTTGTTCACAACCAGAGTAGCCAGTGCTTCGCCATCGACATCTTCAGCGATGATCAACAGTGGGCGGCCGGATTTTGCAACTTGTTCCAATACTGGCAGCAGATCACGGATGTTCGAGATTTTTTTGTCGAACAACAGGATGAACGGGTTTTCCAGGATAACGGATTGTTTTTCTGGATTGTTGATGAAGTATGGTGACAGGTAGCCACGGTCAAACTGCATACCTTCAACGATGTCGAGTTCGTTATCCAGGGATTTGCCGTCTTCAACAGTGATCACGCCTTCTTTGCCGACTTTGTCCATTGCTTTTGCAATGATATCGCCGATGTTGGCATCGGAGTTAGCAGAGATGGAACCAACTTGAGCGATTTCTTTGTTGGTTGTTGTAGGCTTGGACAGAGTTTTGATTTCAGCAACGATGGCTGTCACCGCTTTGTCGATACCGCGTTTCAAGTCAGTTGGGTTGAAGCCAGCTGCTACATATTTGAAACCTTCGCGAACGATGGCCTGTGCCAGAACTGTCGCTGTGGTTGTACCGTCACCAGCGTTGTCAGAAGTGCGGGAAGCCACTTCTTTCACCAGTTGTGCACCCATGTTTTCCAGCTTGTCTTTCAGTTCGATTTCTTTAGCTACAGAAACACCGTCTTTGGTGACTGTAGGCGCGCCAAAAGAGCGTTCCAGAACGACGTTACGGCCTTTAGGGCCCAGAGTTACTTTAACTGCGTTCGCCAGGATGTTGACGCCATTGACGATCTTCGCACGTGCGTCATCGCCAAAAATTACTTGTTTAGCTGCCATATTAATTCTCCGAATTCTTTAATTGATATCGTGGATGTCGATTACTTCTGTACGACCGCGAAGATATCTTCTTCACGCATCACCAGAACTTCGTTGCCGTCAACTTTGACAGCCTGACCAGAATATTTACCGAACAAAACGCGGTCGCCAACTTTAACGTCCAGGGCGCGAACTGTACCGTTGTCCAGCAATTTGCCAGGACCAACTGCCAGTACTTCACCTTGATCTGGTTTTTCAGCAGCAGCGTCAGGCAGAACGATACCGGATGCAGTCTTTGTTTCTTGATCCAGGCGTTTCACGATCAGGCGATCGTGCAGGGGACGAAGGTTCATACAAGCTCCTTTAAATTTGCGAGTAATTACTATTGGAATTCAATTAGCTGGAGAGGGACTTGTTAGCACTCTCTCTCAACGAGTGCTAAGTATATGGGCGGGGGGATGGCTTTTCAAGGGCTAAAGTTTGGCCAGAAAAAATAATAATGTTGCATTTTAATAAATTGAACTAAAAAACATATTTAAAATCAAACGATTAGCGGAATGTTTTCACTCTTTTTAGAAGAATTTCAGTTGTTTAGAAGAATCTCAGTTGTTTAGTCGGCACTTTGTGGAATGTCGAATATTGTCTGTTATCTAAAGAATGGATTGTGTCGTTCTGCTAAGTAATTTTATTTTTGATAATGTATTGTTTCATCTTTGCATTGTTGTTTAATTAACCTGATTCGGGTTTTGCCTGATGATTAGATTGAGCGCAGGCTCGATTTTGAGAAGTATTTCAATGAATTTTTTAAAAAAATTATTTGGTCAAAAGACTTTGACGCAGGATGTGCTGGTATTGGAAAATTATTATCAGGACAACCATTTTCCCAAAGTCGCTTCACTTGCCGATATTTATTATTGCTTTCGCCTGATTCTGGGGAGAAATCCAAATCCCGAAGAATGCCGGGGACATTCCGGCATGAGTGGCGTGGATCTGGATAAAGTTGTCAAGTCATATGTTCAGTCCGTGGAGTTTCAGAACAGGAATTTATTGGTTTCACAGGCCCAAAATATTGCTGAACGACAGATCGAAGGATTCAGGATTTATGTGGACCTGGACGATCATGCCGTTGGTGTACATATGGCAAACGCTTCGTACGAGCCGCATGTAACAAGTATTTTTAAGCAATACGTCAAGCCTGGAATGCGGGTTCTTGATATAGGCGCAAATATTGGATACTTTTCTTTATTGGCGGCAAGTCTTGTTGGTGATTCTGGCAAAGTGTTTGCAGTCGAGCCCAATGCCGAGAATTGCAAATTACTGGAGGCAAGCAAGAAATTGAATTCATACGCGCAAATTTCTGTGTTGCAATTTGCTGCAGGCAGATCTTGTGGCTTGTTATCGTTGAATACTTCATACAGCAACGGCACTACTTCGACCTTGAGTGATGACATGACATTGTTGCGGGCTAGCCGGACTGTCGCCGCCATGAAGCTGGACGACTACAGAGGTCTTGATGGCGGTGTCGATTTCATCAAGATTGATATTGAAGGCGCCGAATACAATGCTTTATTCGGTGCGCGTAATCTGCTGGAGCGTTGCAAACCTTCGATCATCAGTGAGTTTTCACCTACTGCAATGCCGGCTATCAGTGGTGTCGATGGGCGCGAATATCTGAAGTTCCTTGATACTCTGGCTTATGACATCAGCGTGATTGCTTTGGATGGTTCACTCCAGCATTGCGGTGCTGATCACGACAAAGTCATGGATGCATTCGTCAGCTCAGGTGTGGATCACATCGATATTTTTGCAACCCCAAGATAGTTTGCAAGCAGGCATCCCATCCCTGCCATTCTCAACATTTCAATGACAGGCATCCCCGGCATTACACTATCGTTAATGCCAGCGGTGCGGTCAGGGCTGTATAAGCATCATTATATAAATACCAAAGCATGTAGTTGCCGGTGGTCAGGTTAGCTGTATTGAGCGTGAGATTGCCCTGCATGCTGCTGGCATATTGCCAGGCCAATGAATTGGCCGTGCCTGGTACCACACCGGCGGCGTATACACCTATCCAGTTTTTTGTGCTGAGCTGTGCCTGTGGTACCTCGTAGGTGACCGTGATGTTGCTGCCTCTTGCTATCTGTGGTGTGCTGCTGAGGCGGGCTGTGCTGCGTTTCCCGCCTATGCGGGGGTCGCAACGGCTGTTAAAATTATTATTTGCCGTTGCTTCGACATGGCCAGCCAGCCTGCGCAGGAATTGAGCATCGTTGTTGCTGCTCACACTGAAGTCATACCAGCCAAAACTGTTGTTCAGACTATAGTCGAGCCGCAAACTTTGACCGGCTACCAGGGTGTGCATGCTTGACATGCTGCCATAGGCATTGTCGCTAATAATCAGCGTGCAAGTCTGATTACTGTCTGTATTGGACAGGGTCAGCACCAATTTGCCATTGACAGTGTCATGTATAGTCTGCACTTCCGGCCTGTTTGTGGCGGTGCTGCTGCCCCGGCATTCGCGCATGAAGCCATTGGGGCCATAGACAGCAAGGTGATAACTGTCACCGCTCCAGTTCCAGACTTCTTTTTGTATCTGCTTGCCAGCTTCGACAGTGTAATACCACGGGCCATCTGTGCGTGCTCTGGAGTACACGATGAAGGCTGCGCCCGTAGTACCAGTGTTGGTGAAACTGACTTCAAGCTGTTTGCTGGCATTCTGGCGGGTTTGTACTGCCAGCTCATACGACAGGCGACAGGCTGGGCGTGGGCCCTGCAGCGCCTGATAAGACTCTTGCTGCGGCTGGATCTGGTTGACTGGAGGTACCGGATAAGGCTTGCCATTAACCGGCACATAGGCGGCAGTTTTAGGGACGGTGGCAGGCCAGTTCTGGTCAGGCGACTTGAAGTCAAATGCCGACGTCAGGTCACCGCAGACAGTGCGCCGCCATGGCGATATCTGGTTACAACTGACTGCAGCCCGGTTTTTACCCAGACCACTGACCAGCCACTCTTCAAGAAAGCGTAACTTTGAGGTGTGATCAAACAACTGGGAGCAGACTTTGCCACCTTTGCTCCATGGCGAAATCACCAGCATGGGTACGCGCGGCCCCAAGCCTACTGGTTCATTGCCGGACTTTTCATAGTAGCCGTTATCTGCCAGGGTTGATCGTCCCATGGCAGTCGTTACCGGAGGAATATCTGGCGGGACATGGTCGAAGAAACCATCGTTTTCATCATACATCAGCAGGAAGACAGTTTTGGCCCAGACTTCGGGTTCTGCCACCAGGGCAGCCAATAGTCTTGCCGTCAGATTTTCACCGGCATTTGGAGAGTTGGGTGCATGCTCGGTATAGTCATTGGGCGCACATATCCATGACACCTGGGGCAAGCGGCGGTTGCGTACATCATCGGCAAAGGCGCTGACCAGACCATCGCCTTTGCTACCACCCACGCTGGCACCTGGCGCCAATATACGGGCTTTTTGATACAGGGGCGAATTGCTGTTCAAGCGGCTGCCGTCAGCATTGACACGAAAATTTTTGAAATAGGCGAGGTAGTTGTCGCCGTAGTTATCCCATTCCTGATACACCTTCCAGCTGACCTGATTCGCTTCCAGCACTTCTGCATAGGTCTGCCATGTGGGGGCGATGGCTGTCGTTACGCTGGAGATGTCGTCATTGGCAGGTTCAGCATTGTAATAACCCCTGGCATCAATGTTGTACAGATTACCCATGCTGCCTAGCCAGCCCTGGTTGGTACCGCTGAGCGAATACAAGCGGTTGGGGTCAGTGGCACCAAACACCGAGCAATGATAGGCATCACAAATCGTGAATGCATCGGCCAGCGCATAATAAAACGGCAGGTCACCACGGTCGAAATAGCCCATGGTTTGCACCGTCTTTTGCCTGACCCAGGCATCCCAGGCCTGCCAGGTTTGCTGCGAACCTTTCCACGAATGATTGGTGCCGACCGATAGTGCGCTGGTGTTCCTGACATCGAAATGAAAAGGCAGCACACTGCCGCCAGCCGGGTTAGGTTGCTGCCAGACCGGTGCGCCGTTGGGCAGGCTGATGGCACGTGGATCATCAAAGCCGCGTACCCCGGCCAGGGTGCCAAAGTAATGATCGAAAGAGCGGTTTTCCTGCATGAAGATGATGACATGGCCAACATCGGCCAGCGTGCCAGTGAGATTGTTCGCCGGTACGGCGAGTGCTTCCTGTATCAGGCCGGGTAACAGGCCGGAACCGGCTGTCGCAGCAGAAAATTGCAAAAACCGTCTCCGGCTGTCAGAAATCATGGCGTCTCCTTTTTTGTGAAATAAAGCGGGGCTCAGCATTACATTGACGGCGATAATATATTTCAAATATGTCAGTGACATGACGAAGTTGAAAGAAATGTCTGGAGCCGGGATGGGGATTTTTTGAGCCTATAGTCGGGGACGCCGGGAAATGCTAAACAGGCTGGTTAGCCTGGTTTTGCGCTCGCTGCATTCTGACAAAATTGTCATGTTCGCGTCATCTTGTTGTTCTGGTAGTGCTTCCATACTGTCCATCGTCACACATGCATCTGCAGCCTGTGTTTTATGGAAGATGAAAATTTCTGGGAGTAACAAGATGGTCGTTGATAGTTTTAGTTTCAGTTTCAGTCGGGGAGCAGGTCGCCCGCTCATGTTTGTATGCGCTGCTGTGTTGATCAACCTGGCCTTGCTCCTCAAGCCTGCTCTGGCACATGAGCATCACCATGGTGCTGCGGTGGTTGATTGCGCCAGTGATAAAACTGAGAGTAGCAAGCCAGCTTTCATGGCAACCACAGCGAAGCCCTTCGCTGCGCTGATGGATGATGCCATGCAGCTTATGGATGAAGGCATGAAGTGTGCGCCCATGAATGGCCAGAGTGAGCATGACTTCATGAGCATGATGATTCCTCATCATCAGGGTGCCGTCGATATGGCCAAGGCGGTTTTACTATATACCAAGGACCCGGCCGTCAGGAACCTGGCACTGGGCATCATCGCTGAGCAGCAAAACGAAATCAAACTCATGCAACTCTGGTTACAGCAGCATCCTCAGGCTGCCGGCAAATAGTGTCACTCAGTTCTTATTCAGTTGTGACTCAGTCGTCACCCCGCCAGAGTTTAAAACCTGGGTTATTCCTCTCATTTAAAAAAATCATCATGAAAAACAAATCAGCGTTCGCATTGATTGCGGCAAGCACTCTTATCGCACACACAGCCTGGGCCCTGCCTTCAGCGCGTGACAGGGTTTACACTGCAGACCAGAACAGCAATACCATCTCGGTATTCAACCCCGCCAGCAATACCCTGGTCGGGCAGATCAGGCTCGGTAATCCGCGTCCTGATGTTCTGTCGCCCTTGTACAAGGGGCAGATCAATGTGCATGGCATGGGGTTTTCGCCAGACCATAAAACCTTGCTGGCGATATCCAATGGTTCCAACTCAGTAGCATTTATTGATACGGCCACCAACAAGGTCAAGGGTACGACTTATGTAGGCCGTTCGCCGCATGAAGGTTTTTTTACGGCGGATGGCAAAGAAGTCTGGGTGGTTGTGCGTGGTGAAGACTATATCTCGGTCATAGACCCAGTCACTTTCAAGGAGACGCGGCGCATACAGACTGACCTGGGGCCGGGCATGGTGCAATTCCATCCTGCTGGCAAGCTGGCGTTTGTGGTATCGAGCTTCACGCCCATGGTCGATGTGATTGATGTGGCTACGCATGAAGTCATCAAGCGTATTAAGGTGGTCAGCCCGTTCTCACCATTTTTGCAATTTACGCCAGACTTTAGTGAAGTGTGGATGACACACAAAGACGTCGGCAAAGTCACCCGGATCGACACAAAAACGCTGGAAGTGAACGGCGTGTTTGACACTGGCTTTATTTCCAATCACCTGGCTTTTGCCAACATAGATGGCAAGACCCTGGCTTATGTAACCATAGGCGGTGAGAATGTCGTCAAGGTATTCACGACAGACAAAGAGCCCAGATTGCTGGTCAGTATTGCAACCGGAGCCTTGCCACATGGCATATGGGCCTCGGACGATCACAGCCGCATGTATGTCGGGCTGGAGAATGGTGATGGCGTTGAGGTCATCGATACTGCCAGCAATAAAGTCATTGCCCACATGGCTGGTGGGCAGGCCCCGCAGGCGCTGGTGTATGTGTCTAACGTGGTAGAGAGTGCCGATGGTACCAATGGTGCCATGAATCTGGTCCCGCGCAGCAATAATGAACCGGTGAACATAGGTTTGAAACCCGTGATTGGTGAGGGCAGGGGCTTTGTCGTGTTGCGTAATCTGGGTATAGTCGATGCGCTGGAAGTGGCCTTGTTCAAGCTCAAGCCAGAAACAGTGTATACGGTTTATCTGGAAGGGCAGGGTACAGTGCTCGGGCGCTTGAAAACCGATGTCAAAGGGGCGACCAATTCGACCATGATAGGCCCAGTCAGGGAGGCGGTGAAGACTGATGCAGGTATTCCGGCGCAGCGACTGATTATCATGGAGGGCAATGGGGCTGTGAATGCTGGGCAGGCGGCATTGGTGAGTGTGCCTTGATCCTGTTCAGGGTTCGGTATTTTCGTCTTTGTCGTGAGACCGTGAAAATCTCGTGATGTCTTGAAGCTCCTTCCCCTTCAAGGGGAAGGTTGGGATGGGGATGGATTTCTGACGTAAATTCATTTGCCGTTGATCGGCAAAAACCCATCCCCACCCTAACCCTCCCCTTGAAAGGGAGGGGATCTGTTCGTCATTTTTTGACAACACATTATTCTGGGCGGCAGTGCGCGCAGGCGGGTATCCATGTCTGATAAGCCGCGAACCCTCATCAACGTGGCATGTGCCGGGCAGATGCTAAAATCGCTAAACCAGGTCAAATCAATATGGAACACGAATGACCATACTAGTCATAGAAGATGATCAGAAAACCGGCGACTACCTTAAGAAGGGTTTGCGCGAATCCGGTTATGCCGTTTATCTCGCCAGGAATGGCATTGATGGCCTGCATCTGGCCATGGAGCAAAGCTATGAACTGATCATTCTCGATGTGATGATGCCCGGCCTGGATGGCTGGACAGTGATGCAATCGCTGCGTAGCAAGCAGGATATGCCTGTCATCTTCCTGACTGCGCGCGACCATGTCGATGACCGGATACGCGGCCTGCAACTGGGCGCAGATGATTACCTGGTCAAACCTTTTTCATTTACTGAGCTGGTGCTGCGCATCCGTACCCTGTTGCGCCGTGGCGTCAGGCGTGATGCGGATATCTACCAGGTCGCCGACCTGCAGCTTGATACCGTGCGTCATAAAGTTACCCGTCAAAATTTACCCATAGCCTTGACCAGTAAAGAGTTTATGTTGCTGCATCTGCTGATCAAGCACCAGGGTGAGGCGCTGTCGCGCACTATCATCGCATCCCAGGTGTGGGACATGAATTTTGACAGTGATACCAATGTCGTTGATGTTGCCGTCAAACGCCTGCGCGCCAAGCTGGATGCGCCGTTTGAGAAAAAACTCATCCACACCGTGCGTGGTGTGGGTTATATGTTTGCGGAAAATCCATGAACTTCTGGCATGCATGGAGCCTGACCCGGCGCGCGACCATACTGTTTTCTGTGCTGGTTTTTGTCATCATGAGCAGTCTGGGCATGTATTTATATACCTCGGCCAGACAGGCTCTGGAGCAACGTGCTGACTATACCCTGATAGGCAGGGTAGAGCACTTCCGCACCCTGTTCCGTGATCTCTACAATATCCAGCAGATGGAGGCACACCCCACTTTGTTTGAAAGCATGCTCGGCAATGAACAGGATGTGCGTATTTTTCGCAGGCTTGGTGATGCGCCTTTCATCAACGTCAATCCCGGGGCTATGTCACCGCCAGCGATGAAGCCGGTCGATCTCGGCGTGCCATTAACGCTGGGGGCCTTGCAAGACGGTAAGCGCGATGATGGTGTACGGGTACGCTGGGTCGCAGCCCTCGCAGAAGTTGGCAATCATAAAGACAAGGTAGAAATCATCGCCGCCTATGTGATGACGCAAGAATCTGCTGTGCTATCAACTTACCTCCTGCGTGTGATTGCCGCAGTTGCATTGACGGTGTTACTGACCAGCGTGTTGAGTTACCTGATCTTACGACGCGGCCTCTTGCCTGTCGCGACCATGAGCCGTCAGGCCGCGCAGATCAGTCCTAAAAACCTGTCCTTACGCCTGTCAGCAACAGACATGCCGCCAGACTTGCGCAAGCTGGCCCTCGCCTGCAATAACATGCTGGACAGGCTGGAAGCAGGCTTCCGGCAACTTTCACAATTCTCATCAGACCTGGCGCATGAATTGCGCACACCCGTCAATATTCTGATGGGACAGACCCAGGTGGCACTCGCGCAGGCCAGGGAGCTGGAGGAGTATGAAAGCCTGCTTGAATCCAATCTCGAAGAATATGCCCGGCTGGCGCGCATCATCGAAAACATCCTGTTTCTCGCTCATATCGATCATGCAGGTTTTGTGCTCGAAAAAGAGCCGCTATCAATGGCAGCAGAGATGGGTAAGCTGATTGATTATTTCGACATCCTGGCACAAGAGCGCGGCATGCATTTTGCTGTTGATGTTGGTGGCATTGATGGTATTGATGGCATGGTCCATGCCAATCCTTTGATGCTGCAGAGGGCACTCAGTAATCTGTTCATTAACGCCATACGCCATGGGCAAGCCGGGACGGTGATACAGGTGAAAGCCATCGCCAGCAGCGAAGGGGCAAGGATCAGCATCGTCAATCAATGTGCTGCCATTGCGCAGCCGCAACTGGACAAAATGTTTGACCGCTTCTACCGCGGCGACAGCGCCCGCAACAGCCATACGGAATCAAATGGCCTGGGCTTGTCCATCGTCAAGGCTATCGTCGATTTGCATGGCGGACATGTCATTGTCAGTTATAACAAGAATGAACAGGCTATTGCTTTGGATTTGTTTTTCCCGGGATAAAACAGGCGGTTCATCCAGCATTGAATTTTTTTAATATTTAATTTTGGTCGAACAACCAAAATTTCTTGTATTTTGGGCTTTGCTGGATTAAGCTTCAAATATTGGTTGATTAACCAAATATTGAAAGCAACTCACATGCAAGCTCCGACTGACATTTCTGCCAAACATTTACCCGTTCGCATGGTCTTGCTGACCGGGCCCATGGGCAGCGGCAAGTCATGTGCAGCCCGGAGTTTCCAGCAACTGGGCGTGCCTGTTATTGATACTGATCTGCTTGCCAGAGCAATACATCAAGACCCGCAACATCCTGTAATGAAGCAAATTGCACAGGAGTTGCCGCAACTGTTGACAGAAGATGGCTGTTTGCGGCGTGGCAGCTTGCGCACGATGCTGACGCATGATGCACATGCCAACCGTCGCTTGCTGTGTCTGCTGAAACCGCATGTGCTGGCAGCAATGCGGCAATGGACGGTGCAGCAAACTGCGCCGTATGTGATCTGGGAAACCGCGCTCTTGCCTGATGAACCTGGCGGCTTCATGTACGATAGCGCTTTGCTGGTGCATGCTGATGCCCAAATTCGTTTGCGACGCGTGCGTCAGCGTAACTCTGATTGGACTGAGACTGACATCACGCAGGTTTTCAATATGCAGGCCACATTGGATCAGTACCGGGAATACGCCGATGCCGAGATCATCAATCAGGGCAGCATCATGGAGCTGGAACAGGCAGTCTTGCAGCAACACCTTACTTTTATGTCGCACTGGAGCACACAATGAAAAAAATCGCATTCTCTGGCACTCTGGACCCGATCACCAATGGTCATTTATGGGTGATACAAGAGGCCCGCGCTTTGGCAGATGAAGTCGTGGTTTTTATTTCTGAAAACCCGGTCAAGAAACCACAGTTTGATGCGATCGAACGCAAGGACATTATTGAGCGCAGCGTGGCTGAATGCGGCTGGCACAATGTCAGTGTGGTTATCGTCAAGGGTGATTACACGGCCCGCGCCGCCAAGCGCCACGGTATCGAATATCTGGTGCGCGGCATACGCAATACTTCAGACTTTGATTATGAAAACCTGATACAGCAAACCAATGTCGATGTGCTTGATGGTGCCAAGACTATTTTTGTCATGCCACCGCGTGATCTTGGCTCAGTCAGTTCCAGTTTCGTGCGGGCCTTGCAGGGGCCAGTGGGCTGGCACTGGACGGTAAAAAAATTCATGCCCATGCCCGCTTATATCGCCTGGATCAAAAGCTGGCTGCGTACTGACTGGCAAAAACTCTGGGAGGGTGCTGGTGTTGAGGCCAGCAAACTCGACCACTGGTTTGATTATCTGACCGGTGATGATGCCTATGGCGCAGCACGCCGGACTTATCATAATCTGGATCACCTGGTGCATGGCCTGAGTGAAATCTCTGCCTGGGCGAGCAATACCGGTGCCAGCAAGGCCGACGTAGCAATATTGAAAAAAGCCTTCTGGTTCCATGATGCTGTCTATGGCGACAAACATACTGATCTGTCGAATGAGGAGCAAAGTGCCAGGTTGTGGCTGGATGCGGGTCTGCATACAAAAAATGCACAAGATGCGCAGGAGGTGGCTGACCTGATACGGGTGACAGATCACTTCCAGAGTGCCAACGTCAATCATCCTTTGAAAGACGCCATGCTGGGTGTCGACCTGGCGATACTGGGCCAGGCAGCAGATACCTATGATGTTTATGCCGCGGCCGTGCGGCTGGAATACAGTGAAGTTGATGATGCGACTTACCAGGCTGGCAGGGGGCGTGTATTGAGCCATTTTGAAGTACAGGCAGCGGCAGGTAAATTATTTGCCGATGCCTGGTTTGCCGAGTTGTATACCAGTCAGGCCTTGCTTAATCTGCAGCGGGAAAAAACGCAATTGCAGTAGTTGAAATGAGCAGCAGTAAAGCTGACAAGTCAGGCATGTGGTCAGAAATATAAGGCAGGCTTCCTCCACTAAGTCTTACTCAATTGAGTGAGGCTTGCCCTGGCTTGTTTCACCAGCGTATTGGTCAGGCGCGCCAGTCGCGGCGTCTGCACTTTCCAGTGGTGCCAGTACAGGGCCACATCAACAGGATTAGCTGGCATCAACCTGACCAGCTTGTCCTGATCCAGATTTTCCAGCATGACATCAGGGATCACGCCCCAGCCCAGTCCTAGTAAAATCGACTGGTTATACGGTGTCGTTGCTGGTACATAGTGGGTAGGGTAGGCATGTTCCTGTAGTCCAAAATGTTCGAGCAAAATCTGAGCTTGCAATTTGTCTTTGCGGTTGAAGGTCAGCACCGGTGCCAGCCTTGCAGCTTCGCGTGTCATGCCTTGCGGGAACCAGCGCTGGCAATATTCTTTGCTCGCAACCGGATGGTAACGCATGAAGCCCAGCGGCACCGCCTGGCAACCCCGCATGGCATTTTGTTCAGCAGAGAGGCAGCCGAGAACCATGCCGCTTTCCAGTAAATCATGGGTGTGATCCTGGTCATCGATCAACACTTCAAGCAAGATATTTTCAGCGATCAAAAATTCTGCCAGGGCAGGCAGTAACCAGCTATCGAGACTATCGGCATTGACGCCCAGCGCAATGCTGATGGCGGCACTTTGCTGGCCAGAAAACTCACTTTGCAAATCCTGTTCAAGTTCTGCCACCCGGCGCAAGTGCTGTACCAGCTTTTGTCCGGCTGTGGTGGCGCGGCAGGGGCGGCTGCGTACCAGCAGGGTATTGCCCAGTTCCATCTCCAATGCCTTGATGCGCTGGGAAATGGCCGAGCTGGTCAGGCTAAGGGCCTGCGCGGCCTGTTCCAGACTGCCATGGTCAATGACACTGAGGAAGGCTTCGCATTGGCGGCTGTCTAGTCTTGTTTGCATGTTTCTTTAGATAGATTCATAAGTCTGGGGAGAACCACCAAATACAGAGACATAAAGCCACATAGAATTAATTAAATTAAGAAAATTTAATGAAATAGGAAATATTTTAAATTTACTTCATATTAAACCCTTTTTTGCCCAAACTCCCTGTATCGACAAACGGGAGACAGATGATGTTGGCTTTTATACTCAAGGGCATGGGCATGAGTGCAGGTTTGATCATGGCTATCGGTTCGCAGAATGCCCATGTCTTGCGCATGGGTTTGCGCAAACAACATGTGGCTTTGACGGTGATGATCTGCATCGCGTGTGAAATGCTGCTGATACTGGCCGGAGTGGCGGGCATAGGTGGCATGATCAATAGCCAGCCAGTTTTGCTGACGATAGCCCGTTGGGGCGGGGCGGCGTTTTTGATCTGGTATGGCGTGCGCTCTCTGCGGGCGGCAGCTAGCCAACAAAGCCTGGTCGCTGAAGCCGGGGAGCTGAGCCTGACGGCTGGCAAGGCCGCACTGGCAGTGCTGGGTGCGACCTTGCTCAATCCCCACACCTATCTCGATACGGTGGTGTTGCTGGGTGCCATAGGTGGCCAGCAGCCAGGCAATGGCAAGTACTGGTTTGCCGTGGGTGCCGTCTTGAATGCGACGATCTGGTTTGCGGCTTTGGGCTTTGGTGCGCGCCTGCTCGCTCCCTGGTTTGCCAAACCCGTGGCATGGCGGGTGCTGGATAGCCTGGTCGGCATCGTGATGCTGATGCTGGCGATTAATTTAATGCTGGGTTGATCTGGCTTTGAGCTGGCCATTTGTTGAAAAGCCCGAATTGTGATAACTTCTGCGCATGAAAAAATCCTGGCGTTTATTGATTGCTTGCCTGTTACTGGTACTGCTGCCCCTGCAGGGCTTTGCTGTCGCCAGTAAGTTGGGTTGCGCCATGGATATGCCTGTCCAGGCTAATGTTTCTGTTGCCAGTAGCAATGAACACTGCCAGCCAGTCGCTGAGGCTAGCGATCATGGTTCAGATTCTGTGAAAGCCAAAGTGGCTGATCACTGCAAGTCTTCTTCCCCTTGTTGCATGGGTATTGCGCTCATGCCTGCTCCTTCCATTTCTGCATTTGTACCTGCGCATGATGATGCCCAGGTACAGCCTGTCCTGTTACCTGCATCCGTGCCTGCGCGCATGCTGGAGCGTCCTCCTAAGGCTGTTCTCGCCTGAATAATTAGTTTGTTCGTAGGTTGGGCTGCGCCTTATCAGCCCAACACTGGGCGTTTGAATAAGGTTAACGTTTGTTGAGGCCGAGTGTTGGGCTGGTAAACCGTAGCCCAA
Organism: Undibacterium sp. Tian12W; assembly: GCF_049339405.1. Classification (NCBI taxonomy): domain Bacteria; kingdom Pseudomonadati; phylum Pseudomonadota; class Betaproteobacteria; order Burkholderiales; family Oxalobacteraceae; genus Undibacterium; species Undibacterium sp. Tian12W. Next base: position 49,500 of record NZ_JBMPPK010000009.1, on the reverse strand, counting down.
TCTACAAGCTCAGCCCAACATGCGTGGGTAGCCCAAGTTACGAATACTTCCCCCATTTGACGGAAACACATTTTTTACCGCGAGGACTTCATGTCGCACATACATTACCGATATCTGTTACCGGCATTGCTGGTGATGACTGGCTGCGCCAGTTTTGATATCGATCAGAGCACGCAAAAACTTAATCAGCAATATCCGGCTTACACCCAGGGCAAACTGGCGCTGGCGAGCAAGCCTGAGCAACAAAAAAACATGCAGGAGCAGGCAGCAAGCTTGTTGGCACAACCTTTGTCGCAAGACGCTGCTGTACAACTGGCCTTGCTCAATAGTCCAGCCTTGCAAGCCATGCTGGCGCAGCATCAGGCTGCAGGCGCAAGCGCAGCGCAAAGCGCCCGCATCACCAATCCGCTTTTTACGTTTGAACGCAACCGCCAGTCAGGTGAATTGGAACTGGGCCGTCTGCTGAGTTTTGGCCTGCTGGACTTGCTGAGCCTGCCGCAAAGGCAGACCATGGCACAGCATAGCCTGGCACAGGTACAGACGCAGTTGAGCGTGGATGTCATCGACAGCGTCAGCCAGGTGCGTGTTGCCTGGGTCAAGGCAGTCGCTGCACAACAGAGCCTGGAATATGCCAGACAAGTCGGTGACGCGGCCGATGCCAGTGCCATACTGGCAGAGCGCATGTACAAGGCGGGCAATTTCAATAGCTTGCAGGCAGCGCGCCAACTGGCTTTCAAGGCTGACGCGGTGGCACAGCTCAGTTTTGCCCGGCATGCCAGTCTGGCCACCCGTGAAGAGCTGGTGCGCTTACTGGGTCTGAATGATGAACAGGAAAAAACACTGAAGTTACCTGAGCGTCTGCCGGATTTGCCAGCAGCGCCGTTGGCCGCAGAAAGCCTCGGTTCCCAAGCGACAAAAAACCGTCTCGACATACAACTGGCAAAACAGGAACTCGATGCCGCCGCAGCACGCCAGGGTTCGAGCCTGGTCAGCAGCTTCACCGATATGGAACTGGGTATCAGGCGCGACACCAATTTTGATGCAGCGGGACATGGTGAGATCAAACGTGGTGTTGAGGTCAGCCTGAGCTTGCCCCTATTTGACTGGGGTGATGCGCAGAGAACGGCCATGAATGCGAATACCCTGGCCGCCAGTTATCGCCTGCAGGCGACGGTGAACAATGCTGGTTCACACCTGCGCAGCAGCTATTCCGCCTATCGCAACATGTACGATATCGCCCGTCAATACCGCGACGAGATACTGCCTTTGCGCAAACGCATCTCGGCAGAAAACCAGTTGCGCTACAACGGCATGTTCATCAGCGTATTTGAATTGCTGGCCGACAGTCGCGAACAAATGAACAGCGTGCTGGCTGCCATCAATGCAGAGCAACAATTCTGGCTGGCAGATGCGGCCTTGCAGGCTGAGTTGCTGGGGCGCCCGTCAGCAAGTAATCTGAATTCCGTTAAATCGACTGCCACGGCAGAAGCAGCGCATTGATCTCAGGATCTGCGAAGGAAATAACATGAGTACAAGAAGAGATTTTTTTAAATTGGCGAGCATTGCTGGTGGTGCACTCGCAGCAAGCACCGTCAGCAAGGTGGTATTGGCAGCCTTGCCAGAGGCAGTCACACAAATTAGCCCGGATACCATGCCACCATTGCAGCCCAAGAACGGCCGCCCATACAATCCGGTAGTGACCCTGAATGGCTGGACGTTACCATGGCGCATGAATAATGGTGTCAAGGAATTCCATCTCGTGGCAGAGCCAGTCGTGCGCGAAATGGCACCCGGCATGAAAGCGCATCTATGGGGTTATAACGGCCAAAGTCCGGGGCCGACGATAGAGGTAGTGGAGGGCGATAAAATACGCATCTTTGTCACCAATCGTTTGCCCGAACATACGAGCATACACTGGCACGGCCAGCGCCTGCCAAATGGCATGGATGGTGTATCCGGACTGACCCAGCCGTCGATACAGCCAGGCAAGACCTTTGTCTATGAATTTGTCGCACGTCGCCCGGGTACCTTCATGTACCACCCGCATGCCGATGAAATGACGCAGATGGCGATGGGCATGATGGGTTCATGGATTACCCATCCCAAAAACAAGCATCCACAGATTGATGAAGTCGATAGGGATTTTATTTTCCTGCTCAGTGCTTATGACATAGAGCCAGGTGCATTCAAACCTAATATCATGACCATGACAGATTTTAATTTGTGGACATGGAATAGTCGCGTCTTCCCCGGCATTGATACCCTGAATGTGCGCAAGAATGACAGGGTCAGGATACGCGTAGGCAATCTGACGATGACCAACCACCCCATTCATATTCATGGTCATGAATTCACCGTGACAGGCACAGACGGCGGCCCGGTACCAAGAACTGCACGCTGGCCCGAGGTAACGACGGATATTGCCGTTGGTCAGATGCGCCAGGTGGAGTTTGTCGCCGACGAAGAGGGTGACTGGTCCTTCCACTGCCACAAGAGCCATCACACCATGAATGCCATGGGCCATAATGTACCGTCGATGATAGGTGTTGATCACAAGGACGTGGCAGACAAAATCAACAAGCTCATTCCCGCCTACATGACCATGGGGGACAAGGGCATGGCCGACATGGGCAATATGGAAATGCCCTTGCCTGACAATACTCTGCCCATGATGACGGGCGAGGGGCCGTTTGGTGGACTGGAAATGGGCGGCATGTTCAGCGTAGTCAAAGTGCGCAAAGACCAGAAGCCGGGGGATTATAAAGACCCTGGCTGGTTCAGGCACCCCAAGGGGACGGTAGCCTATGAATATGGCGGCCCCGTGGCAGAAGCGCCGCGCCAGCCTGCGGATGCGGCGATCGGGCATTCAGGACATGGCAGCGCGACACCTGAGTTGGAACTCAAGGTAAGGAAGCCGCAGGGCCATGGTGGGCATTAACGCTGGTCAGTAGTAAAAAACGGAGCAAATTGCTCCGTTTTTTATATAGGCATTAATTTCAGTTGATCGTGATAGGGACGTTGGCAGTTGCTTTTCTGCCCAGGCTGTCTGTCACGGTCACTACCATGGTATAGCTGCCCTTGACGGGGCTGGTCCAGTTCAGCGCAATATTCAATCCGCTCATCGCAAATCCCAGGCCCAGAGGTGCACCGGTGATGGAGATGGACAGAGATGTCGCACCCGGTGCGCTGATGCTGATGTTGCCCGTCAAGGCTTTGCCTGCGCTTCCTGTTATCGCAGGGGCCGTGATGCTCAAACCCGATGCCGCTACGCTGATTGTGATGACAGCTTGGCCACTCAGGCCTGTCTTGCTGTCCTTGGCGACCACGGTGACCGCATAATTACCTGCAACAGGGCTGACCCAGGTGATGACACCTGTGCTGCTGATAGCCATCCCTGCAGGTGCACCAGTCAGCGTATAGCTCAGGGCATTGCTGGCCTTGACCGCTACCGTGTAAGTCAGCGCAGTGCCTACAGTGCCACTGACACTTGCTGCTGTGACTACCGGTGCAGCCTGCTGCGCAATGACTACGGTATATACCGCTTTGCCTGTCAATCCGTTCTTGCTGTCGGTGGCGCTGACGGTGACAGAATACGTGCCTGTGACTGGCGCTGCCCAGCTTACGGTTCCAGTAGCGCTGATGCTCATGCCAGCAGGTGCGCCGCTGAGGCCGTAGGTCATCGCATTTGCCGATGTGGCTGTGACGTTAAAACTCAAGGCAGTTGCTGCGGTACCGTTGATCGTCGCGGCGGTCACAACTGGCGATGTGGGTGCTGTGATCACAACGGTGTAAGTGCCTTTGCCACTCAAGCCTGTTTTGCTATCGGTGGCAGTAGCGGTGACGGTATAGGTGCCTGCGACCGGTGCAGCCCAGGTCACTGCACCGGCGCTGCTGACACTCATGCCTGCAGGGTTGCCACTCAGGGTATAAGCAAGGGCGTTATCGCCTATTGCTGACACCGTAAAGCTCAGTGCCGTACCAACCTGACCATTGATGCTTGCTGAGGTGACTGCCGGTGGGTTTGCAATGACCGTGCCACTGAGCGCGCTCAACAGGCCGTTGACATTCGGGCTGCCCAGACCAGTCAGTTGATCGTAACCGGTTTTTGCCGTGCAGACTGTGCAACTGCCATTGCTGCCCTTGGCAACGTCAGCAAATACACTGGCATAACTGCCTGGTACGCTGGAGATTTTGTTATACAACACTGCGTGGGGTGCGCCTAATACTGTTTTGCCAGCTTGTACCAGAGTCGCATTGGCGACCGCGATGATGCCTGCCCACTGCGGTGTCGCCAGGCTGGTGCCGCCAGCGCTGACCCAGTTGACTGTGCTGCTACCTGGCGTCATGACTGCAACATACTGGCCAGTGTTTGGATCAGAATTCATGGATACATCAGCCACTGTCCTGCGGGCAGGTGCACCCATGCCTGGTACGGTCGTATTTTGATAGGCAGGTGTGGCCGTATAAGCACTGACACCACCACCGGTATTTGCCCAGGCCACTTCTGTCCTGCTACTACCGGAATATGTCAGGCTGGTGCCGCCAACCGCTACCACATTCGGTGACACTGCTGGCCATTCAACAGCGGGACCATTGTCGCCGGATGCGGCAAGATAAGTCATTTTTGCTGTAGTGAATGTGCTTTCTACACCTGCAGTCCAGCTGCCTTCGGATGAGCCAAAACTCATGGACACCACGCCCGGCCCCATGGCATTGGCCAGCCGGATACCACCGACCATATTACTCATCGAAGAATCAGTTGCTTCAATGAGGATGATGCGTGCCAGCGGTGCGGTCGCATGTGCCCATTGCACATCAAGTGCGATCTCGGTTGCCCAGCCAGAATCATAAGCTGGTGTGCTGCTGCTCATACTACCTGCACTGGTGCTGAACACGACAGAGAATTCACATCCTGCCGCGCTTGATGCAGCAGCTAAAGGCAAAGTCGCGTTGGCAGCTATACTTTTTACGGTACATGCAGGCAGCCCAAATTTCTGATTGAAGGCATTCAGCTCCGCCACGATATTGGGATCATGTTTGGCGTTGACGATATAGATAGTCTGGCCTGCACCGAGTTGTGCAGCTTGTGCTGTAGTCAAACTGCTCAGGCTGGCTGGCAGTGTTGGCATGCCATAGGCGGTGCGTATTTGTGCTGGTGTAAAAGTAGATACCACACCAGTGCCAGCAGACGGCAGCACATCCCCCTGGCCCGCCGCGATAGGAGCCGGTGTGAATTGTGGACGGGGCAGAGAGCGTATCGCCGACACCGTCAGACCACGGCCACGCACACCTTGCCATTCGCGTGGTATGGCTTGCATGGCTGCAGGCATGCGGGCTGATCTGCTACCATCAATCGCATCAGTATCGGCAGGTGCATCCAGCAATACCGGGGCCAGATGAAATGTTGGTTGAGTATTTAGCGCCGCCACATCTGGCGGCAGAACTGGTACTGACATTTCCAGTGTAGTCGTGCCTGTAGCAACTTCTGCGGGTGGCAACGCAATGACAGCATTGCTGACCTGGGGGCTGTCACCACCGCAAGCTGTAAGTATGCTTGCGCTTATTAAAATACTCAGGTAGCTGAGTGAGCTAAATGAGTTGGAAACTGTTCTTTTTGAATTAATCACGTGTGCACTCCGATATCAGCAGAGGGCGGTGATTCGGTAGTCATGCGCGGCAGTTAACAACTGCAACGACAACATCACCGGTAACCCCGCTGCCATGGCGCATATGCGCTGTAGGCCGGTGGCTTTGCGTCCCCATCTTTCAACGGGTTTGCCCTCAAGTTTTTTGGAAACTAATTTAAGACATCTATTTGAAACATCTATTTGTAACGTTTATATGAAACGTCTAAATGACGAATTCAGGATATGAATATTTGCGCCCAAATGAAAGCGAAAAAATGTCAAGGATTGTTGAAATCATGCAGCTAAAACAAACTTCGATTTCGCTTTGATAATGGAAACTGCAAATAGTTGTTTGGCTGGCTTTTGAATAAAACAAAAGTGTTAATTTGTAAAATCATTTCCACTATTAAATCCGTCATGGCAGCATCGCGGGTCAGGATTCGTATCCAGTTTTTTTATTTGAATTGAACACAACAAATTACACATGAAACATTCTTCAACAATTTCCCGCACTATTTTTTTGCTCGGTCTGGCACTCACTTGCGCAAGCTCGCAGGCTGCAAAAATCAGTCTGGACGATTGCGACTTGATTACCGCAAAACCTTTGCGTGCAGATTTCAAGGACTGGTTGGCAAAGAACCGCAAACTCGCTGCTGAGGGCAATGTAGAGGCGCAAACCTATGTTGCGGCTGAGGCAAATAATCGTCTGGCCTGTCTGGAAGAAAAAATTACTGAAAAGTCGGGTTGGTCAATGACCATGAGCAGTGCAGATGGCACTAGTGAAACAACATTCAATCCGGGGATACCGAACATCAAGAAAAATGCAGATGCCTATGCCGCATTGAAAGATGCTGTCAAATACACCCATCAGGCCGGAGCGAATGATCCTGCTTATCGCAGTATGTCGGCTCAACTGGTACTGCGCTATCAAACGGTATTGCCTGAAGCGCTGGAAACTGCCTACGAAGATGTGGCTGGTGCCCATCAACTGGAATGTGTGCTCAAGCGTAAATTTGGCAAGCGTGATGCGCAATATGCCTGTATGTCAAACAGATCCACCTTGGCGCAATTGACAACAAAAGTTCCAGCTGAACGCCGTACTGTTCTTGATCAAAAAGCACAACAATGGGCTGCAGATTTTCCTGTCAAGTAAGTTGCAAATAGATATTTTTGATGCGTTTTTATTTGCTATTACATGAGGGAATGTTGGTTAGCGTACAGAGGCTTTGCCAGTGCTCAGCCAGAATATTTACGACTGAAGTCAACAGATGTGCCGTTCAAGCGTTATAGGTGTAAGCACAGGATATGCTCCTGTGAGCAGTATCAAATAAGGAGTTAGAAATGAAAACCATGACATGCAGAAAGATAATGCTCGCAGGTGCAGCCTGTGCCGCACTATTCATGACAGGGCAGAGTCAGGCGCAGGATGTGGGTGTGTCTATGCAATTCGGGCAACCAGGTTTCTATGGCCGGGTAGATATTGGTAACTTTCCTCAGCCTCAGGTAATTTATACTGAGCCACGCATAGTGCAAAGGGTGAATGTGGTCCAGCAACCAATGTATCTGGTGGTGCCGCCAGGCCATAGAAATAAATGGGAAAAACATTGCTATCGCTATAATGCCTGCGATCGCCCCGTGTATTTTGTGCAGGAAAACTGGTACAACACCCAGGTAGTGCCACGTTACCGCGACGGTTATTATCGTGACCATGATTACAGACATGATGCTTACAGACGCGACGATTACAGACGCGATGATTATAGGCGTGACGACTATCGTCGCGACGACCGGCGCTATGATGAGCATGAACGCCACGGACATGGACGCGGCAGGGAACATCCAGAGCATTAATTGCGTATTAATTGCTTATGAGTTGCTTGCCAGCTACTCGTCAATGAGCGGCAGTATCAACAAGGGCTGCATTGCAGCCCTTGTTTTATGGCGATGTCACATGGGCTATTTTTTCTTTCCAGGCATGAATCGCCAGAGGCCAGAAAGCTGGTATATCAGTGACTGGTGAGGGTAAATCCAGCCCGAGGAATTGGGCTGCCGGTATCAGTGCTTCATGCAGTACATCATTATCCCCACGGTCAAAAGCCAGCGCCCCAGTTTGCTTGGACAGTTTCTCACCATCTGCATTAGTCACTACTGGCACATGCAGGTAATGCGGTGTGGGCAAGCCCAGCAATTCTTGCAGATAGATTTGCCTTGCAGTGGAATCTATCAGATCAGCACCACGCACCACATGCGTGACGCCTTGCGCGGCATCATCGACTACCACCGCTAGTTGATAAGCCCAGAAACCATCGGCACGTTTCAAGACAAAATCCCCCACCTCGGTCGCCAGGTTTTGCTGCTGCATGCCAGCCATGCGGTCTTCAAAGCGATAGAGTTGATCTGGCACGCGCAAGCGCCAGGCACGCGCTGTCTTGCCATCTGCCAGACCATGACGGCAAGTGCCTGGGTAAATCTGGCTGGCCGTATCACCCAGGCGCAGGCGCGAATCAGCGATTTCCTTGCGTGAGCAGGCGCAGGGGTAGAGCTCGTTGCCCAGCTTTTGCAAGGCAGCTTCATACAGATGCTGGCGCTTGCTTTGCCAGGTGATGTCGCCATCCCAAAGCATGCCGCAGCGCTGTAGCGAGTTAATAATGTGCTGGTCTGCACCTTTGACGTTGCGGTCAAAGTCCAGGTCCTCCATACGCAATAGCCATAGCCCGTCATGGGCTTTGGCATCAAGATAGCTGGCCATGGCAGCGACCAGCGAACCCATGTGCAAGGGGCCAGTCGGCGAAGGGGCGAAACGTCCTATGTATTTTTGCATCATCTGTTTTGTTGGCATGGATATTCTTCAATTACCTATCAACATGCGTTGCACGACAGGGTCTTGCAACTTTTGTAAAAACCACAGCAAGGCCTTGCCCTTGTTGGCATTGCGCCAGACCAGGCGGTTATCTTCTGGCGGGCGGTGGGCGCTGGTTTTCTTTTCTATCAGCGCACCACTGCGCAAATGGGGCAATGCAAGGCGGCGCGGCAAATGGCCGCAACCCAGGCCTGCCAGTTGTGCTGCCAGCTTGGCATGCATGGTGGGCACGGTCATGGTGTCCTGGCCGCTCAACAAGCCAGCCGTCATCGATGGCAGGGTCAGGCCAGTATCACCGATGGCGATCGCCCTGTGCGCCTGCAAAATCGCCGGTGTCAGCGGTTCTGCAGCCTGTGCCAGCGGGTGTTGCGGTGCTACTGCAAACACCCATTCCACACTGCCCAGCAAGCGGGTCTGGAATTCACCCTGCATGCGTATGGCGTCCGGCCCGTAATAGGCAGCACCTATGGCGAGGTCAGCACGGCCAGACACCATGGTTTCCCAGACGCCGGACAATATCTCCTGGCTGATACGAATGCGCGTGCCACAAGCCTGTTGTTCAAATTCCTTGATCAAGGGAATGATATCGTCGAATTGTATGATGCCATCAATGACAATGCGTAGCTCAGCCTCCCAGCCGCTGGCGGCACGTTTCACGCGATTTTCCAGCTCCTGAGCGGCATTCAGCAAATGCCTGCCTTGCAGCAATAATTCCTCTCCCGCGATGGTCAGCTTGGCCCTGTGGCCACGCCTGTCATAGAGCAGTACATCCAGGTCTTCTTCCAGCTTGCGTATGCTGTAGGTGATGGCTGAGGGCACTTTATCCAGGGCCGCCGCAGCTGCCGCAAAGCTGCCCTTGCGGTCTATGGCGTCGAGGATTTGCAGGGCTTCAAGGGTCAGGTTCATGCTTGTTCAAATAATTTGAATGAGTTGTATGAAATTCTACCCTTATGTCAAAGAATTTGCATGTATATAGTGTGTACATCGCCTGAACACATTCTTCAGGAAATTTGAAAGGGACTTATATGATTACGCTCAGACCATCACAAGATCGCGGCCACGCCGAGCACGGCTGGCTGAAATCACATCACAGTTTTTCATTTGCAGAATATTATGATCCAGAGCACATGGGTTTTGGACCATTGCGTGTGATTAATGACGACTGGATCGCTCCTGCCATGGGTTTTGGTACGCATCCTCACCAGAACATGGAAATTATTACTTATGTCCTCGAAGGTGCGATTGCGCACAAAGACAGCATGGGCAATGGCAGTACGATACGTCCAGGCAATGTGCAGTATATGAGTGCAGGTACTGGTGTGCGCCATTCGGAATTCAACCCGGCCAATAACGAGCACACACGTTTGCTGCAAATCTGGATACAGCCAGACCAGTTGGGTGGCGAACCTCTTTACGGCGAAAAAGAATTCAGCCGTGAAGAAAAACAGGGCCGCTTGCGTCTGGTAGTTTCTGGTGATGGTGCCGATGGTTCCATCAAAATTCGCCAGAACGCACGTCTGCAAATTGGCTTGTTCGATGCAGAACAAAAGCAGGAAGTAGCACTGGCAAAGGATCGCCTGACCTATGTCCACATAGCACGTGGCGAATTGCAGGTAAATGGCATGTCCCTTAAAGAGGGCGATGCCGTGATGATGTCAGCCGAAGAAAAACTCGTGCTGGAGCAGGGCAAACAGGCAGAAGTACTGGTATTTGATCTGCCGCATTAAGTAGTAAATACTGACAAATCACTGACACAAAAACGCGTCAGTGATTTGTCTTTTTACGTAAAAACTCAATATCCACACTGGAGTAAAACATGTCTAAAGTCGCGATTATTTATCACTCAGGTTATGGCCACACCACCAAGGCCGCAGAAGCAGTACACGCAGGCGCAGCCGCTGCAGGTGCTGATGCCGAACTCATCAAGATTGACGCCGAAGGCAATATCACCGACGCCCAATGGGAAACCCTGGCCGGCGCTGATGCCATCGTCTTTGGTTCCCCAACCTACATGGGCACAGTATCCTGGCAATTCAAGAAATTCGCCGATGCTTCTTCCAAACCATGGTATAGCCAAGTCTGGAAAGACAAGATCGCCGCAGGTTTCACCAATTCTGCTTCCATGAATGGCGACAAATTATCGACGCTGCATTACCTGTTCACCCTGTCCCAGCAACACTCCATGATCTGGGTAGGTACAGGCCTGATGCCATCCAACAGCAAGGCTGCACAACGCAATGACATCAACTACATCGCCAGCTTCAGCGGCCTGATGACACAATCCCCATCCGACTCTTCACCAGAAGAAGGCCCGCTGCCAGGTGATCTGGAAACGGCGAAATTGTTTGGTAAGCGTATTGCGGAAGTTGCTACGAAGTTTAAGTGAGATGAGTTGTTGAAGTAAGAGGACCCGCCGGATTGATTGGCGGGTTTTTTCTATGTGAAACTAAGGCTGCGAGTAGTCCCTGGCTCAAAAAATATAAAAACAGGTCGTGGTGACGTTGCTTTTGACGTTGGGGCTGTTTTTGATTTTTTGCTGTTCCCATGTGTAGCCGCCGTTTGTGCTGTACAGAAAATGGATTAAGAAGAGCCGCTGTCTGAGCGAAGCGAGTTTCGGATCTTCCCATTTTTTGTACTGCACAAACGGGAACCCCTTTAGGGGCGGCTACGCCTGGGTCGCCTTCTTTGGCATACCTTTCTTGGCGACGCAAGAAAGGTATGTAGCTGTCGGGCTACCCCCGACTGGCAATCGTAAATGACGTGTGCAGGTGCTTAAAGTCAGGAAATTTAAACACAACGATTCTGAAATTAATGAAGCATAACCGGATGCCCAGAACGCCGCTGGAGCGCCAGCCCGATGGATTCCTGCCAAAAGCACGCAGGAATGACGACTTTGAGGGGGCGGTCGTTCAATCTATATCATGTTGCTCAAGCAAAACGAATTACTGACTAACCATGACATACAAGCCTGAAATCATGAGCCGGCGCGCTTAAGGCCACTACAGCTTCTCCTTCAAAAATTCTAATAATCGCGGTGCCAGATATCCAGAATCCGTCCCCGGAATTCTGATAGGCTCAGACGCCCAATAATGCCCCGCATTCTTCAAAACGACTGAACGCACAGAAAACCCTGCCTGCTTCAAGGCATGCATGAAGGCAATCGACTGCCCAGCAGGATCAACAAACTTATCCTTCGCTCCCCAGCTCAACAAGAATTGGGTCTGGTTATTATCTCGCGTCACATAAGATAACGGTGAAGCCTCAACATAGATTTTACGGTTATCGATGAGACTGCTGCCAAGGAAGCCCTGGGCAATATTATTGTCCGGGTAGTAGCGATTCGAATGTTCCCATTTAGCCGTCAGATCGTAACTGCCATAAATACCTATGCAAACCTTGATCCTGGTCGTGGGCTGCATGCCATCTGAAAACGGCGGCTGATCACCAGCCAGTGCGACGATAGTGGCAAGCTGTGCTCCTGCTGAGTCGCCCATCAAGCCCATGCGTTCAGGATCAAGCTGGTAAGTTGCCGCCTGCTGGCGCAAGAATTGCACAGCAGCGCGTACATCGTGTATCGCTGCAGGGTAGAGATTGGTTTTATCTTTGACCAGACGGTAATTAATGGCAAATAACGCATAGCCATTTTTTGCCAGATACGGTCCCCAGTGTTTATACAGACTGGCATCGGCAAAGCGCCAATCGCCGCCATGTACTGCAATCAGCACCGGATATTTTCCATCACCCTTGGGACGGTATAGATCACCCGTCAATACTTCATCACCGATACGCTGGTAGATGATGCCCTGTTGCATGTCATAAGCCGTATCTGGCATGGCAGCGTGTGCAGAAGCTGCTGCCAGCAGGCCGAGGTTGATACAGTTTATTAAGCGGTATAAAAAGGATGTGAATCTACATAACTTGCCTTGCTGGCTAAAAAATTTCATTTCTCATTTCCTGCGACATGAAGAATTTTACATAGCATCAGTATGCCGGGTCAGCAGGAATAGGTAAGGGGCTGTGTGACCAAGCTTGAGTCTGCCGTGACGAATCGCATGAAAGCGATAGTCATGTCCATAAAAAAACCGCCTGAAGAACAGGCGGTTTGGCGAGGCAGATTCAGCTTGCGCAAATTTATTTGCATTCACCTTCAGCTACCATATAGACCAGTTCCCAGCCATGACCATCCACATCATGGAAACCATGTCCGTACATGAAACCATGATCTATAGGCTCTTTAGGCACCGTGGCACCCGCAGCCCTGGCTTTGGCGACGAGGCTATCGACATGTTCGCGACTTTCGCAGGACAGACAGTTCAAAACTTCAGTACGCTCATGCGCATCGCTGATCGGCTTGTTGGTGAAGCCCGCAAAGAATTCTTCCACCAGCAACATGACGAACAGGTTCTCGCCCAGCACCATGCAGGCACCCTGGTCATTGGTGAATTTGGCCTCAAAGCTATAACCGAGGCTGCTCCAGAATTCCTTGGAGCGGGGCAGGTCTTTGACAGACAGATTTACAAAGATTTGCTTATGCATTTTGTCTTCCTTTAATTTTTGGTGCTGACGTGAACAGGCTCATTGAGTCGTACTGTTTTATTTAGCTTCAGTTTCAGATACCCACGCACAGCAATTCCAGCCGTGGCCATCAAGATCGTAGAAACCCTGCGCATACATGAAACCATGATCTTCTGCTTCGTCAGGGATGGTCGCACCGGCTGCCCTGGCTTTGGCAATGAGAGTATCGACATGCTCGCGGTTGTCGCAAGAGAGTGCATGCAACACTTCTACGCGCTCATGCGCATCGCAGACGGGTTTGTGGGCAAAGCTGGCAAACAGTTCTTCTACCAGCAGCATGACCAAGATGCTTTCACCGAAGATGACGCAGGCGGATTTTTCGCCGCTGAATTTTGAGTCAAAGCTGTAGCCCAGGTTGCTCCAGAATTCCTTGGCGCGGGCCAGGTCTTTGACAGGCAAATTGACAAAAATTTGCTTGTGCATTTCGTTCTCCTTTAATTTTTTATGTAGCTGCTGCAGTTGGCAAGTCCAGGGTGCGTACCGGACGCACTTCTATGCTGCCATGCTGGGCTGGCGGGATTTTGGATGCGAGGTGTATGGCTTCATTCAAATCCCTGGCATCAATCAGATAAAAGCCAGCCAGCATTTCCTTGGTCTCTGCGAATGGGCCGTCTGTCACCGATAATTGCCCATTCCTGACCCTGACCGTGGTGGCGGTATGGACTGGGTGCAGGGGTTCTGCCGCCAGCATGTGGCCACTGTCGATGAGGCCCTGGGCATACATACCGCATTTTTCATCTGGGCAAGCATTCCAGTGTTCATTGTCGAGATATACCAGACACAGGTATTTCATGGGGCCTCCATCAAGGTCGCAATAGGATTGATCTGATTACAGTGGCAGTGGTTCGCCATTGACTATCCAGGGAGTACCGTATTTGTCGACCAGCATGCCCCATGACTTGGCCCAGAATGCAGGCTGCACCGGCATGGTGACCTGGCCGCCTTCTGCCAGCGCATTGAAAATCTTACCGGCTTCTTCCGTGGTATCGTAATTCAGTGTGAAAGAGACACCCTTGATACCGTCATATGGCATTTGCTGCGGGCAATCACCTGCAAACAGCAAACCACCATCTGGCAATTCCAGGCGTGCGTGCAGGATACGGTGAGCTGATTCAGCAGGTATCATGGCTGCCATGGGGGAGTCTGCACCACTCATCATGACGGTGATTTTGCCGCCCAGGACTTGTTCATAATAGTACATGGCTTCCTTGCAGTTGCCATTGAAGGACAGGTAAGCGATAGGATGTGGCATGGTCATTTCCTTTTATCAATTATCAATTGGTTGGATTATCGTGTGAAAGCGTCTCCACATCTGATAGTCGAATGGCCTGACAGTAAATCGACACTACTAAAAAAAAATATTTAATTTTTTTTAGATATCTGAAAAATTGCCAATGAGCATTAATTGCTCAAGGCCCGTACCCGCTCACTGAGCAGTTTTAATTGTGCCTCAATAAATGGCAAATTTGGATCATGCCCGGCACGTGGAACCACGATATATTCTTTTTGCGGTGCGGTAATGTTGTCCACATACTGTTTGGTGATCTCAGGCATGGTCAGTAAATCTTCTGCGCCCTGGACAAAAAACACCGGGATGGCGAATTTGCTTGCCGTAGCAGGAAAATCCACCGTGCTGAACATGCCATCACCCTTGTAGCCGACAAATTTCAGAAAAGAGTAATCTTCGCCAGCTTCGTAATCTGCCAGCGCTGTGGGGGTGGCATAGGCCGGATCAGATGCCCACCATGTTTTGGGAGCAGGGTCTGTGCGCAGTGCTTCATATTTGCGGATAGCCTTGCGTAAAATGCCGAAGTTACGCGGATTGGTCCACGGTGGCGGGCCCAGTGCGCTTACTTTTGTGACGGTCTCCTGATCACCGGCAGCCTGCGCCAGATGTAACACCTGCTTATAACTACTAGCCTGGTTTGCCCTGTAGCTGACAACCTGAGAAGTACCAACATAGGCATAAAATAATTCAGGTTTCGACAGACTCATCTGCACACCGAGTATCGAACCCCATGAACTGCCCGTCAGTATGATTTTCTTCTTGCCCAGGTGCTGGGTCAGATAAGCCGCCAGGGCGACACCATCATCAGCCATTTGTGCAATTGTCAAAGGCGTATCTTCGTCGGGCTTGTTCTTGCCAAAAGTCTTGCCCGCACCGCGCTGGTCCCATTGCACGACGGTGTAATCTTTTTCCCATGCGCCGTAAATCGCCGTGCCATATGGGCTCATGGTATTGCCAGGTCCGCCATGCACGATCAGGATGACGGGGTTGCTGCAATGCCTGCCCTTGATGGTGACCCATTGGGGTATGCCGCCTAGCTCGACAAAACCTTCCTCATTAATGGCCTGTGTTGCAGACTTGCATGCGAGGCCTAGTGAAATTGGTGTTGCTTCGGCCTTGCATAGTGCAGGTAGCAGGCTCATTAACAAAGCGGGAAGGACGTGATGCAGTTTTGCCATATATCTCCTGAGGTGGGGGCGGTCGTTTTTATTTTTTAGTAAAACTGATGGGTATCAGATGAAAACTCTAATTTATGAGTGCCTGCAAGCGGCGTTCAATAAAGCGTTTTTCAGGTTCCTGTTTGCAGAGCTTCAGTGCCTGTTGGTAGGACAGCTTTGCCTGTACCAAGTCACCATCGCGGCGGCACAGGTCAGCTCTGGCTGCATGTGCCAGATGGTAGTTTTGCATTTCCTGTTTTTCCAGCAAGGCGATGACCAGTTGCAAGCCTGTCTTTAATCCCTTCTCACACATGGAAATCGCGATGGCGCGGTTCAGTTCTATGACGGGGCTGGCTTCTTCCCGCAGCAGCGCATCATACAGGCCAACAATCTGTGGCCAGTCAGTCTCAGCATAAGTAACAGCTTCTGCATGGACCGCAGATATTGCCGCCTGCAGTGTATAGGCAGCAAAGCGGCCAGAGCGTAAAGCCTGCTCTACCAGGACGCAACCTTCGCATATCAAATGTGGATTCCATAATTGCCGGTCTTGCTGTTCCAGTGCGATCAATTCACCCTGGCTATCAGTACGGGCAGGTCGGCGCGATTCATGCAAAAGCATTAGCGCCAGCAAACCGCTGACTTCCGGCTCGGGCAATAATTCCTGTAACAGTCGTGTCAGCCGTATGGCTTCTGCCGCCAGATCGAGACGCAAAGCTGAGTCACCGGCAGAACTGGAATAGCCTTCATTAAAGACCAGATAAATGACCCTGAGCACGCTATGCAGGCGCGCTGGCAATTCTTCTTTTTCTGGTACCTGATAAGGGATTCTGGCATCACGTATTTTTGCTTTTGCACGCACGATGCGCTGCGCCAAAGTAGGGGCGGGGGTCAAAAAGGCATGGGCGATTTCTTCCGTCGTCAGGCCGCAGACTTCACGCAAGGTCAGCGCAACCTGAGCATCGGCTGCCAGTGCCGGGTGACAGCAGGTGAAGATCAGGCGCAGCCTGTCGTCTTCCATGATTGTCGCTTCAAGCGTAGCTTCACCAGGCTGGGATGTTTCGTCTACCAGCGCCTCTACGGTTTCTGTGTGCTGGTCCAGCGGGTCGAAGCGTTTTTGCCTGCGTATGCTGTCGATGGCCTTGTAGCGTCCTGCCGATACCAGCCAGGTGTGGGGATATTCAGGTACGCCTTTGTCCGGCCATTGCTCCAACGCTGCCTTGAAGGCCTCGTGCAGGGCTTCTTCGGCCAGATCAAAGTCACCCAGCAGATGTACCAGGGTCGCAAAGACCCGACGCGACTCTTGCTGGTATATGCCTTCCACCAATTGCCGGGTGTTATCGCTAACGGAAGTCGTCATGCGCTTAATTGCGGTTTGAAGCTTTGATGATTACCTGAATACTGGCCCGGCTTACATAAAAAGCCTGAAGAATCGATAAATTCTGCATTTTCCGTACCAGAAATAGAGTTGGCTGATTCTAGCGCACTCTTGGAGAGCAATGCTTTAAAAACATGAATTCCAGGCAAATTTCCATCACGTCAATGTTTTCATGATTTTAAAAAAAGATCGATTGTGCTTTTTTTACCACTAATTGATAAGTGGTCTGGTCGTGCCTGAGATCAATTCCAGAATACAAAAATACCCTCTGGCAAGCCCCGTTGGTACGCGTCTGCCCCGTCTCAAACAAGGTGTTTTCCCGCTATTTTTGTATGTCTGCAAAGTTTCTGTAAATCAAATTTTGTGCCAGAAACTTAGATGAAAAATTCTATCAAATTCCATGGACGCTGATGTTGGACTTTTATTAATGTAGTTAAAGCGACATCTAAAAATAGCTAGACTAAATTTTAACGTATTGATCTGCATCAATGGAGACAAAGAAAGATGAGCATGAACCAAAGTGCCGAAAGTATATACACCGACCGGCTCGCCAGACTGGTGCAATTGTCACGTGACAGGCACGTCTTCAGCTTCACCCGCTTTGACTGGGTGGATGATATCAGTGAGAAGGACTGGTGGGTAAGCCCTGAACTGCTGACCATCCATGGCACAGCTTACTACGAGCAGGCCAGCGAGGCACAACGCAAACTGCTCAGTAAATGGGAATGCATCAACCTCTTCAGCCTGAATGTGACAGGTGAGCAGGAGCTGATAGCAGGTGTGGCAGAGCTCTTGCACACTCCCATGCTGAAAGAAGCCAATGATTACCTGCATCACTTCATTGACGAAGAAAACCAGCACATGTGGTATTTCGCCAAATTCTGCGAAAACTACGGGGGCAAGATTTATGGCAACAAGAAAATACAACTGACTGAACTGAAGCTTGACCCCAGGCTGACTATCCTCGTCCGCTTTGCACAGATTTTTATTTTTGAAGAAGTCGGCCATTACTACAACCTGAAGATTGCACTTGATGAGCGCGTGCATCCCTTCATCCGCGAGATCAATGAGGCGCACCGCAACGATGAGTCGCGCCACATCACCTTTGGCCGTGCCTTGCTGGCCAGGCTGGCAGATGGCATCAGCAATGACTATGCGCCAGAAGTGCTGGACAAAGTTTCGCGACACTTGCGCAAATATGTGCAGGTGACCATCGAGTCCCTCTACAACCCGGCGATGTACCGCGATGCTGGTTTTGCCAGCGGCATGACAATCCGCAGTGCACTGCTGGCTGACCCGGCGCGGCAGGATTTTCACGCACGTGAATTGCTGAAAAAAGTATTGGCCCTGCTGGGCTACACCAATTTATTAAAACAGGAGACCAGTCTTGAACCAGCTTATCAGTCTTGACAAGATCAATGAAGTTAAACAGTGGTTGCTGTCAAAGAAAAAATATCTGTCCGATATTCCCTTCGACCTTGATCTCATAGAAAACGATGTCGTCGATTCCCTGAGTTTTGTGGAATACGTACTCCTCATAGAAGAAATCAGCGGCAGGGAAGTTGTCGTCGATGACACCGTGCTCGACAAGGTCAGAACCCTGGACAGGGTGCAACAGCATTATATGGAATAGGGCATTCCATTCCACCACCCATACAGAAAAAATACAGAAAACTTAGACTAGGAAAAAACCATGGAACACCAATTGACTGACTATCGCTATGGCGATTTGCTGGAACTGACCAACCGTCACCGCAATACGACAAAGAATATTATCCTCACCGGTGCTACCGGTTTCCTCGGCAGTAATTTCCTGTTCTGGCGTTTGCGCCAGAGTGGCAAGATTTATGTGCTGGTCAGGGGAGAATCGCAGGAACATGCCAGGCAGCGTGTTTATGATGCGCTGGCTGTCTGCGCCTCTGCCTACAACCAACCCATCCCCAAAGCCGACATCGACAGCAAGCTGGAATACATACTCGGCGATATGACCGAGACCATGTGTGCGATCAGCAAGAATGACCTGGAAAAACTCACAGCGGCGGGTATCAGCGAATTCTGGCATTGTGCGGCCAGCCTGAAGTTTGAAGACCGCCACAAGGAAGAAATTTACCATCACAATATCAACGGCACTCAGAATGTGATGGATCTGGCGCGGCGTGTGCATTGCCAGCACTACCTGCATATCTCTACTGCCTATACTTCTGGTCGTGTGGCTGGTGAAATACCGGAGAGCCTGCATCCCGTTGATATTGCCTACAACAATTTTTACGAGAGCAGTAAAAATGAAGGCGAGCATGAAGTCGCCAGATACTGCGATGCCAACGGCCTGGATTATCGTATCCTGCGTC
This sequence comes from Undibacterium sp. Tian12W, assembly GCF_049339405.1. NCBI lineage: Bacteria > Pseudomonadati > Pseudomonadota > Betaproteobacteria > Burkholderiales > Oxalobacteraceae > Undibacterium > Undibacterium sp. Tian12W. The sequence goes on along the minus strand of NZ_JBMPPK010000009.1, from coordinate 30,270 downwards.
CTGCCATCATCATGGGGCCGCTGGCATCACGCCGCAGCGGTGGCACGCGCTTTGGTATCTATGGCCTGACGCAGGAAATGTACCGCCTGCGCGAAACACTGAGCAAATTGCAGACACCTTTGCGCCTCATCGGTGACCTCGCTGCTGCGGGCAATCTGGTGCCGGTCGATCAATGCGTGTTCGACATGATCTATCTGAGCAATATCGGCTTTGGTGATCAGAAGGTGTATCACCTGACCAATTCCAGCGACCTCAATGTCAAGACCATGCTGGAAAAAATTGATACTGCACTCGGCATGAAAAGCATCAATTTCGTACCTGAGCGCGACACCCCAGCGACGGCGATAGAAGAATTATTCGATAAACGTACCGTGTTTTATGGCGGCTACTACCGCACCATCAAGAACTTTGCCCGCAGCCTGCCCAAACATGTGGGCTTGAGCTGGGCTGATTACGGTACTTACCTGACTGCCTTTATCAAGGAACTCGATGAGCAACAAAGTGGCACTACTTTCAACCGCACTCAGGTGACGGCAGAAGATGGTACTGAATTATGTGTGTTGACACTGGGTGATAAGAGCAAGCCTGCGCTGGTGCTGGCAAATGCCTATGGCATGCCATCTGACTTCATGTTCCCGCTGGCCCAGCGCTTGTCTGACCAGTTTCACGTCATCACCTGGGAAAGCCGCTGGGTACCAGCGATCACCCATGAATTTGATCTGGAAAAGTGTCATTCCTTGACCCATGCCAAAGACATGGTGGCGATACTCGACCACTTTGGCATCGCCAAGGCAGCAATCGCTGGCTGGAGCAGCGGTGCCCAGGTCAGCCTGCGCAGCATGGCGGCTTTCCCTGAGCGTATTTCATCGGCAGTATTGCTGAATGGCGGCGTCTCTTTACCTGCTTCGAATGAAATCAAGATCACCGATTTTGAAAAGAATATACGTACACTCTTCCCCAAGATTGCTGCCAATTATCGTTTCGCCCAAAAGTACTGCGATCTCATCTATGGTGCCCATGCAACCTCAGATGATGGTGAAGACCGCAAGATGATTTCTACCATACTGACCAGTACCGACCCCTTCTTGCTGTACATGACCAGCGTACCTTTCCGCACGCCGGAATCATTGTTCCGCTACGCCAATATGATGAACGGCCTGTTCAATGAAAGAGACGACGCCTGGACTGCCGATATCCCGCATCCTGTGCTCGTACATGTCGGTGGTAAGGATCTTGTCACGCATGCCGATGTGGGCCGTTTCCTGGTCGCAGGCTTGAAGCAGGGGGTATTGTCCTTTGATGAAAACGGTGATCATTTCTCGCATTTCTATGATGAAGACCTGGCGACCATGATCAGGCAATTTGTCGCGCAGCATCAGGAGCAAGTGATACCCAGCCTGAATTGATGTTGATGGCAATGTCCGCGTCATGAAAGTCTGCGGACATTGCCCGGCTGTTTTTGTCGTAGCGAAATGACGGCCATGGTCATGACCATCACCATGGCCGGGAGGAGACATTTTCATGAAAAAAGAACAAAAATTATTGATTGCCAGTTTTTTCAATACGGCTAAAGCCCAGCCTAACAGCAATGCATTGTGGGTTGATGAACAGGTGTATACCTATGCAGAATTGCTGTTGCGTGTAGCCAGGATTACCCGCACGCTGGCGCGCGAAAACAAGGATTGCAGCCGTCAGCGCTGTGCCTTGCTGGTCGATCGCAGCATTACTGCGTATGCTTCTGTGCTTGGCACTTTGATGGCAGGCATGGCCTATGTGCCACTGAATGCCAAGTTCCCCGTGCAGCGCAATTTGCGCATGGTGGAGCTGTCTGCATCGACCTCGATTGTGGTGGATGAACGCTCTATGGATGCAGCCAAAGAATTGCTGCAAGCTTATCCCGAGCCTTTGACCGTGCTGATGCCCGAGACTGAGACTTTGCCTACCTGGACTGCCAGCGCCAGCCAGCACACTTATATTTTGAAACGCCAGATGGCCGAGGCCGATACCGCCAGCCTGAGCTTGCCTGTCAAGGCCAACCCCGTTGCCTATATCCTGTTCACTTCTGGCAGCACGGGTTTGCCCAAGGGCGTGGCAGTAACGAATGAAAATGCTGCTACCTATGTCGCCAGTATCATCGCACGCTATCAACCGGGTCAGGGCGACCGCTTTACCCAGTTTTTCGACTTTACCTTTGACTTGTCGGTACATGATATTTTCGTCTGCCTGAGTGCGGGGGCATGCCTGTATAGCGTACCTGCGCGTGTCATGATGATGCCGCTTAAATTTGTGCAACAACATGAATTAACGCACTGGTTCTCGGTGCCATCTCTTGCCGCCTGCCTGAAACGCTACAACGCCTTGCGCCCTGGCGTTTTGCCCAGCCTGAAGTACAGTCTGTTTTGTGGTGAAGCTTTGCCCACCAGCCTGGCACAAGACTGGCAACCTGCCGCACCCAATTCCATCATCGAGAATTTATACGGGCCGACAGAAGCGACGATCGCTTTTACGGTGCATCCATACCAGTCTGCTGATCAGCGCATTGCTGCACTGCCTGTCGTACCCATAGGCCAGCCTTTGTCAGGGCAGGAGACCATAGTCCTGGATGAACACTTTAATCCTGTTGCTGACGGTGAAATTGGTGAGCTGTATCTGGGCGGTTCACAACTGGCACAGGGTTATTGGGAAAATGCCGAACTGACACGCCAGCGTTTTCTCAGCATGCATTTTGAGGGCAGGCAGGCGCAGCGCTGGTACCGTACCGGCGATCTGGCCTGCGCCGATGCGAAGGTCGGCTTGCTGTACTGTGGCCGCATCGATAACCAGGTCAAGATACGCGGCTACCGGGTTGAAGTGCAAGAGGTTGAGGCAGTGATACGCCGCCTGGGCGGTTCTGACCTGGTTGCGGTAGTGCCCTGGCCTGTGGCTGCTGATGGCAGCGTGCAGGGCTTGCTTGCCTATGGATGCGGCTTTACCGTATCATCAAGAGATATACTCAAAGCTTGTACCCTGCATTTGCCTGCCTACATGGTGCCGCAGGATGTGATTGAATTGCGCAAGATGCCTTTTAATTCGAATGGCAAGATCGATTATCCAGCCTTACAAAAACTGGCAAAAGAAAGTGATGGTCAGCAAGTGGAAAAGCTTATTCCTGGCGTATGATGCCTGGAAGGTGCAGCAGGAGATGAACCCGTCCTGTGTGGCGGGTTTTTTATGTATACGATGTAATCGGCAAGACAGGAGGCAATGTGGCCAGAAAGCATGAATGCGTATTTTGCGAAATCCTCAACGGGCGCAGCGCCGCATCGGTCGTTTATCGTGATGAACAGTGTATCGCCATACTCGATGCATTCCCCCTGACGCGCGGGCATTTGCTGGTGATACCGCAACAACACCAGCAGCATATAGAAGACTTGCCGGAAGAAACGGTGGCTTACCTGTTTGCCATGGCAAGCCGTTTTTCCTCTGCATTGCGCCTCGGTGGTGAAAGCAATGCCACTGCAGTGTTGCTCAATAATGGCAAGGCAGCCAATCAGCATGTGGCCCATGTGCATCTGCATGTGATACCACGCCGTGATGGCGATACTGCATTGATGGTATGGCGCTACCTGACACGTTTTATAAATCCTTGGTCTTATATAGGCCGCAGCAAACGTTTGACACGGCAGGCGGCACGGTGGCAAGCTTTGCTCAAATCAGAATAATAGGACTTACGCAAAACCGCCCCAGCTGCGTTGCAGCTCCTCTCCTAGGAGCCGCGTACTAAAGTACTGTCTTCGTCGCTGACGGTGTAATCGGGGTTTCAAGCAACACGTTGCTTGCCGACGAAACGAACATCCCTTGCCAGGGATGTTTCCCACAGCGATAGCCTTGCTGGGACAATTTTGCGTAAGTCCTATACAAGTTATTTACGTATAAAAAACAAGGCCTGACGATGCAGGCCCTGTTTTGTTAGCTTGGCTTGGTTAAGCTAGGCTTAATTTAGCCATCAAGCCGCTTTCTTTTCATCTGGCTTGATATCAATCTTTTCCACTTTCTTTTCGTCTCTTAATTCACGGCGCAAGATTTTGCCAACATTTGACTTTGGTAACTCGGTACGGAATTCTATGTACTTGGGTTTTTTGTAGGATGTCAGTTGTTCCTTGCAATAAGTCATCAACATTTCATCAGTCAATTGCGCATCTTTTTTGACGACATATAGTTTTACGGCCTCGCCAGAATTGGCATCTGGCACACCTATGCAGGCGCATTCCAGCACGCCGGGGTGAGCCGCCACTACGCCTTCAATTTCATTCGGGTAAACATTAAAGCCTGACACCAGTATCATGTCTTTCTTGCGATCGACTACGCGGATATAGCCATTGTCTTGCATGATGCCGACATCACCTGATTTGAAAAAACCATCGGCGGTCATGACACTGGCTGTATCTTCAGGGCGGTTCCAGTAACCCACCATGACTTGCGGCCCGCGTATCGCAATTTCACCTGCCTCACCCAATGGTACTCGCTTGCCGCTATCGTCAAGTATCGCTATTTCTGTTGATGGCAATGGCAAGCCTATGGTGCCGCTAAAGTTTTCTGCATTGGATGGGTTGCAGGTCGCGACAGGTGAGGTTTCGGACAAGCCATAGCCTTCAACGATAGCGCAGCCAGTGATTTTTTTCCAGCGCTCGGCAACTGCTTGCTGTACTGCCGTGCCACCACCATTGCAGGCCTTGAGTTCAGAGAAATCAAGTTTTGCAAAATCAGGATTATTCAGCAAGCCGTTGTAAAGCGTATTCACGGCCGGCAGCATGCTGATTTTATGTTTGGAAAGCGTCTTCACCAGCCCTGGTATATCACGCGGATTGGGGATCAGGATATTCAAACCACCCAGGCGCGTGCCCATCAGGCAGCAACTGGTCAGAGCAAATATATGGTACAGGGGCAGGGCACAGACGATGGTCATGGCCTCTACTTTTGGAGCCTTGTTCAGCGCCGGTTGTGCCCACGCATCATTTTGCAAGACATTGGCAGTGACGTTACGGTGTGACAGCGTTGCTCCCTTGGAGACGCCTGTAGTACCACCGGTGTATTGCAGGAAAGCGATGTCATCATGCGTGATCGTGACCGCTTTTAATGGCTGGCGAGAACCATCTGCCAGCGCCTGCTTGAAACTGACAGCAGTCGGCAAGGAGAATTCTGGCACCATTTTTTTGATATGGCGCACGGCAAAATTGACGACCATGCCTTTGACACCACCCATCAGGTCGCCCATGCTGGTCACAACTACATGCTTGATCCGCGTTTTGCTGAGTACCTGCTGCAGGGTAGTCGCAAAGTTCTCAAGGATAACAATGGCCTCTGCACCCGAGTCATTCAATTGATGCTCAAGCTCACGTGGTGTATATAAGGGGTTGACGTTGACGGCGGTATAGCCCGCACGCAAGACTGCGGCGATGACGACAGGGTATTGAAGGACGTTAGGCATCATGATGGCAACGCGTGCACCTTTTTCCAGGCCCCTGCTTTGCAGCCACGCACCAAATTTTTTAGACAAGTCATCCACTTCAGCATAGCTCAGGTACTTGTCCATACAGACATAAGCCTTGCGGTCAGCATATTTCTGGAAAGACTCTTCCAGCAAGTGCACGAGGGATGTGTATTGTGTGTAGTCGATTTCTGCGGGCACACCTTGGGGATAGGATTGCAGCCAAAACTTTTCCATGCTTTACCTTTTTTTGTCTCATTGTTATAAAAATCGGGTGACGCATGGCGGCAGTGGATACCGCCTGCGTACTGATATTGGCAAACTTATTATTGTTTTTGTCCATGCTAAATGCAGGTGACGGCAGGAGGCAAGGCTTATTCATGACATTTGAATAAGCCTTCTAAAAAATGCTTTTGTGGTTTTTTGAGAGCAGTTCTATGCTGCTCCGGTAGAGATTTTGGAGTTCGATTGCAGAAGGTTTTGCAAATCAGTTTATTGCTTCAGCACGAATTTTTCAGCCTTGCTATCGCGCGACATCATGAATCGAACTATGGATTCAACCGTGACGGTATCGATTTGCCCGGCCATGCGGCGGTCAAATGGATGGTCGTCGAATGCGACGTTGGCGCGGAACATGCGTGCACCCAGGCGTGTCAGGGAAGGGATGTAGATGGTGTCAGGCTTATACGATGCTGACTTCAACCATGCCTGGGCTTGAGTGCGGTTTTCTATGCGCACATCATTGGCTTGCGCTGCGGCGAGAACTTCCAGAGCCCACTGATTCGAGTTCTGGTACATGGTGGAGTAGGCATAGGACAGCATGTTATAGCGCGCCGCATGCAGGTTCTTCGCGCGGCCATCGGCCATCACCTGTTGTATTTTTTGTTGCAGCTCGGTGTTGGGAATGAGGACCAGGGTTTCAAAGGCGAACATGTCGTCCATGAAAAAATTACCCAGACCTTCCCTGAATAATTCTGAATTGGCCGTGCCGCACTGGTTCAGTTCATGCATGACAGACCAGGTGCCATCTGGCAGGCGTTCTATCAGGCCCAGATGGGAATAGCGCAAATTGTACTTGGACAAATCCTGGCCGACGCGGGCGATGATGGCAACATTGGCCTGACTTTCGTCGAGCTTGATCTGGGTCTTGTGCGCAAACTCCAGTGCCTGCATGACTTTCTTGGGATCGTAACTATTTTCCTCGCAAGGGCGACCGGCAAAAGCCGGTGCCGTGCAGGCGAGAGCGATGACGATAAATAGACGCTGAATTATTATCAGAACCTTGGAGGAAGCCAGTGAGCGTGTGCGCATATTAAATTTGATCAGACCTTGTTGTGGTGCATCAGGGCAGTGCCGATTTCATTAGGAATAAACGCCAGCACCTTGCCTGCACTGACCAGCAGATAACCAGTTGTCGTCGCGCTGACTTCCACCACGGCACCGCTGACCAGGCCGACTTTTTCTATGCCCTTGCCAGATAATCTGACGGTAGTGCTGACCGCTTGCGTAGAACCCTTGAGCACGACAGTCACACCATCAGCACCCGCCTTGACGGTATCAACGATCATCTCACCTGAACCAGCCACCATGGAAAAACCGCCAAGCATGATGATGCCCACACCCATGGACAGAGCTTCAGAACCACCAGAAGGGCCGCAAGAAATGCAACCACGGCCAGCGTGTGCAGAAAGTGGCAACAGGCTGCTGGCGCACAGAGCGGCAATCAGGGCGATTTTGCGAATTGGCGTTGTCATCATGTGTCCTTAAATGTAGAAAGTGACTCTACAATAATATAAGACCATAGAATCGCAAGCTATTTGTCATCAGTAGCAAATAGTTACAGAAGAGGTAGTGGAATTTGATACCGGTACGACGATTTTTGAGGAAATTGGATACTGTATATGCTACCTGCCATGACTCTGGATCAGACGATGGCAGGTAGTGGGGCGATAAATGATTTACCAGATACTGACACGCTTATCTGGCGTCAGATACATCTTGTCGCCAGGTTTGACGTCAAACGAAGTATAAAAATCAGGATGATTGACCAGGCTGCCATTGACACGGAATTCTCCAGGAGAATGCAGGTCGGTCTTGACAAGAGCGATGGCGCGCTGTTCGCGTGACTTGCCGCGTCTGGCTTGCGCCAAGCCCATGAACAGGCGTTGTTCGGCTGTCCAGCCATCAATCACAGGTGCAGGCTTGCCTTGCAATGAGAGCTTGTAGGCACGTAATGCCATGACGATGCCCGCATTGTCGGCAATGTTTTCACCCAGGGTCGTTTTCCCATTCAGGAAATAACCTGGAACTGGGCTATACGTCGCATATTGATCAACCAGGCTGGCAGTTTTTTTCTTGAATTTTTCCTTGTCTTCGGCTGTCCACCAGTTGCGCAAATTGCCGTCGCCATCATACTGCGCGCCCTGGTCATCAAATGCATGACTGATTTCATGGCCGATGGAAATGCCCAGTGCACCATAGTTGAAAGCATCTTCTGCAGTGACATCAAACAAAGGTGATTGCAGGCGTGCTGCGGGGAAGACGATTTCATTCATTGTCTCGCTGTAATAGGCATTCACCGTTTGTGGCGTCATATGCCACTCCTCACGGTCTATGGGTTTGCCCAGCTTGGCAACTTCTCTGTCGTGGCGTGCTTTGCGGGCGCGCATGAGGTTGCCGACCAGGTCATCACGCTTGATCGTCAGCCCAGTATCATCCTGCCATTGTCTTGGGTAACCTATCTTGACGCTGATCTTGGATAATTTGATTTGTGCCTGTTTCTTGGTTTCGGGGCTCATCCAGTCCAGAGTTTCTATACTTTGTTTGAAAGCTTCAAGGAAATAGCCCACCATTTTTTCTGTACGTTGTTTGACTTCAGGCGGGAAGTATTTTTCTACATAGATCTTGCCTACGGGTTCACCCAGCAACTGGTCAGTCAGTGCTACACCGCGTTTTTCACGTGTACGGTTTTCCTTCGTACCTGCAATTGTGGCTTCATAGAAGGCAAAGTTTTCATTCACAAAATCAGACGACAGGAAAGGGCTGTAGGAGCGGATCAGGTGCCAGGTGAAATACGACTTCCAGATGTTGAGGCTGAAATTGTTGATGGTGCCATCAAAGCCTTTGATGAAACTGGGTTGTTGTACGACAAGATCATTGATTTTGCCTTGCATGTGGGCTGATTTCAGATACACGGCCCAGTTGAAGGCGGGTGTCATCTTGCTCAATTCAGCAACGGACATTTTGTTATAGGTCTTGACCGGATCGCGGTTTTGTTCGGTTGTCCATTGCACCTTGGCCAACGCGGTTTCCAGTGCGATGATATTGTCGGCCTGTGCTGCTACATTGCTTTTACCAGTCAGTGTCAGTATTTTTTCTATATGTGTCTTGTATTTGGCACGGATGTCGGCCATTTTTGCGTCATCCTGCGACAGATAGTAATCGCGGTTTGGCAAACCCAGCCCACCTTGGGATACAGTCACGGCATATTGGCTGGAGTTGGTGTTGTCCTGGCCTATGCTTAAACGTATCGGGGTGTTGATACCTATCTCATGGAAATGGGCAATCAGGTCATGAATGCCACGCTTGTTTTGTATTTTGGTAATTCGCCCCAATTCATTGTTTAATGCAGTGATGCCCAGGGCATTGAGTTTTTTCTCATCCATGAAACTGGTATAAAGATCACCGATTTTTTGCTTATCCGAACCAGCCAGTTTGTTGCTCTCTTTCGCGGCGCTTTCGACGATGGTACGCAATTGTTGTTGCACATCTTCACGCGCTTTCATGAAAGTACCCCAGTCTGATTTGTCGGACGGGATTTCATTCGCCTTCAACCACGCACCTTGTGCATAGCGATAAAAATCATCCTGCGGGCGCACTGCCTTGTCCATGTCTTCAGGATGTATGCCTGACCCCAAGGCAGATGCTGTGGCAACTGTCGTTGTCTGTGCAGGCTCTGTGGCGTGAACAACATTGGCCAGCAGGCTGAGGGCGAGTGCGCTGAGTAATAAGCGTTTCATAGGGAGTCTCTGGAATAAGATGTTTTACCCGGGCAGCAATGCACTGCAGGATGGGTAGTTTATTTTAAAGTGCTTGAATTTCAATAGACTGCCTGGAGCAGTTGAAGTTCAGTTCGAAAAATAAAAAAAGCATTACTGTATAAACAGTAATGCTTTCGTTTGAAAATTTACTTCAGCAGTCTTCTGTAGCAATCAGGCAGCAGCAGCCTCAGCTTCACTTGCGCCAGTTGCCCCTGTCGATTCTTTCTTGCAATGCGGGCAAGACTTGCCAGAGATATACCAGGGTGACAATTGCTCACGTGGCGTGACAACGGCACGGCAGGCAAAGCATTGCTTGGTGTCTGTAGCTTCCAGTTGCGGGTTCAGCGCCGTGCGGTAGTCAAATACAAAGCAGTCGCCGTGGTAGTGATCGCCACCCACTTCTTCAAAGTATTTGAGGATGCCGCCTTCGAGCTGATAGACACTGTCAAAGCCAACATTCTGCATGTGAATGGCGGCTTTTTCGCAACGTATGCCCCCAGTACAGAAAGTCACTACGGTCTTGTCATTCAAGGCATCGCGGTTGGCTTCGATAACAGCCGGAAACTCTGTGAACTTGGCAATGCGGTAGTCGATGGTATTGTCAAAGCTGCCAACATCGACTTCAAAATCATTACGGGTATCAACCATGACCACGGCTTTGCCATTATCGTCATGGCCCTGGTCCAGCCAGCGTTTTAGCGTGTGGGCATCCACCGCAGGAGCGCGGCCTTCTTCAGGCTTGATCAATGGCATGCGCATGGTGATGATTTCTGCCTTCAGCTTGACCAGGATTTTGGTGAAGGGCTGGTGGTCAGAAAAACTCTCTTTGGCGACCACATCTGCAAAACGCGGGTCCTGGTGCAGCCAGTCCATGTAGGCATCAATCTCATGGCGCAAACCAGCCAGGAACATATTGATGCCTTCTGGCGTCAGCAGTACCGTGCCTTTCAGATTCAGTTCCTTGCATTTATCCAGAAATACCTGGCGTTTTTCAGCGGTGTCATCAAAAGTGATGAACTTGTAGGCAGAAATATTGACGTAGGGTTTATCGGGTGTTTGTATTACAGCAGGCATGATGAAATTCAGTAAGTCATTGATTTGGCAGCATTATAAGCGATTTAATCAGGCTTTTGCGACCAACAGCATCTCGATATGGGGAATATCGTCTTCCAGATAGATGTCAGAAACCGTCTCAAAACCAAAGCTGCCATAGAATTTTTCAAGGTAAGCCTGCGCACCTATACGGATATTGGCGCCAGGGTAGAGTGCATGCAAAGCCTTGATGCCATTTGCAATTAGAGCTTTGCCAACACCGCTGCCACGCCAGTCCTGGGTACTGATGACACGGCCCAGTGAAGCCTCATCAAAACTGATACCAGCAGGGACTATGCGCAGATAGGCCGCCACTTCGCCTTCCGGCGTCCAGGCCGTCAGGTGATGTGAAATTGGGTCTTTGCCATCGACGTCCTGATAGACGCAGTTTTGTTCAATGACAAATACGGCAGAACGTGCCTGCAAGATGGCATGCAGTTGCATATTACTTAATTCATTGAAGCTTGCGCATTGCCATTGTAAATTGTTTATATTTTTGTCTGTACTCATGCCTGCCTCTGCTTGTCCTGGATAAAACGGGATAGCTTACATCTGTCTGAACAAATGTGCATAGACCCGGCTCACCTGCAATTTATCTTCACTGCCTTTGAGCTTCAGTGTGATCTTGCCAGTCTCATCCTTGTTGGCGATTTGTATATGCAAGGTATTGACGACAGTACTGCGGTGGATTTGCCAGAAGATGCTGCTGTCGAGTTGAGGCAATAATTCTCGCAGGCTGCTGCGTATCAGGGATGAATGTTCTCTGGTGACGACATTGATGTATTTGTCAGTCGCTTCAAAATACAGTACATCATCGACATTGATCATGCGTATCTGGTTGCCGACGGCGGCGCGGATGATGCGCAGGCGCTCTGGTTGCGCAGTGCTCACTGGTTGGGCAGTCTGGCCAGGTACGAGATGGCGCAGTTGCTCAAGCACACGCTCAAGTTCATTCGGTCTTTGCGGGCCATCAGCCAGGCGGGCCTGTAATCTTTGTACGGTTTTGTGCAATCTGTCTTCACTGATGGGTTTCAGAACATAGTCCGAGGCTGAGTGTTCAAAAGCTTCGACAGCATATTCATCATAGGCAGTGACATACACGATCAGGGGGAAGGGTTTCTGGTCCGGCCATTCTTCTGCCAGTTCCTGCGAGACATCGAGCCCGGTCTTGCCTGGCATCTTGATATCAAGAAATAGTATGTCAGGTAATTGTGTCAGGGCTTCCTGCACGGCCTCAACGCCATTTTCAGCCATGCTGCAGATTTGCAGTTCCGGCCAGAGTTTGCCCAGCATTTTTTGCAGGGTCAGGGCAAGTATGGGTTCGTCTTCAGCGATCAGGGCGCGTTTGTTTGTCATGGTTATTGTGCTAAGTGTGCTAAGGGAATAATCAAATGGGCAATCGCCCCTTCAGGCGCGTTGGCCGTCAGTGTCAGGCTGGCTTGTGGGCCATACAGGGCAAGCAGACGGTCACGGATATTAGCGTTGCCTACATGTAGTCCGTCGGTGCTCACAACATGACTATCATCGTAATTGAAAGGCAGGCCCAGGCCAGTGTCTATGACTTTCAGGTGCAATTGCCCTGTCACGGCTTCAGCGACGACATGGATGCTGCCGCCTTCCATTTTTGGCTCCAGTCCGTGCTTGATTGCGTTTTCCACTAAAGGTTGCAAGAGCATGGGGGCAATGCTGGTCTGCTGCAAGGCATCGGGCAAGTCCAGCGTGTAACGCAGGCGTTTGCCCATGCGAATGGCGAGTAGTTCCAGGTAAGCTTGCATGAGAGTGAACTCCTGCTTCAGACTGGTTTGTTCAGCACGCGAAGAGCTGAGGGTGTTGCGCAGGTAAATGATCAGTTGCGCCAGCATGTGCTGGGCGCGCTCAGGGTCTATCGCGATCAGGCCCTGCAGATTGGCCAGGGTGTTGAACAGCATATGCGGCTCTATCTGCGCTTGCAGCATTTGTAATTGCGCTTGCAGGGCCTGTTTCTCTATGGCGGCATTCTTGGCTTTTTCTGCCTCGGCAGCGGCGACCAACTCTGCCATTTTCCCCCGGTTCCAGAAAGACCAGGCTGCCACCAGACTGACGATGCAGGTCATGATGACAAAATTGCTCACATGATTCCACTGGAAATGGGAAAAGGCATTGATAGAAAAATTGAGCAGATAGGACGCTATCAGCAGACCGACGAAAAAAGCCAGTGGCGCGACCAGCAGGCACATCAGGTAAAAGCCGATGACATGGGGTTCCTTGTCCCGCCAGATCAACTGCTTTGTACCGTTGATGAGGGTATAGGCAGAAAAGCCTATGAACATGGAAACGGTAACGTTCACGAGCAGGCTGCCACCGGTGCGCAGCACGTAGGTGACTGCAAAGCCGCAGGCCAGATTGATACCCAGCAGACGCGGCATATCCGACAAAATCTTGTAGATGCGCTCGCGCCATGCCGGTGTCAGGCTTGATAACAGGGCAGATACTGTGCGCTGATAATACTGTTTGATCATTGTTTTGCCAGGGAAATAGTGATGGGCATAAGCTTAGCGACTTTGGCGCAGGCTGCGGAGCGCTTTACGATGAAGCCCCGGTTTTTTGTCGCCAGGGTTTGCAAAAACGACGCCTGCTGCCTTGTTGCCATCCGTCAGATGATCTTCTTGCCCTTCAATTCCTCAATTTGCGCTGGCCCATAGCCCAGCAATTCACCCAATACGGCCTGGGTATGCTGGCCCAGCAGGGGCGGGGCACCGGGGGTAATGGTGGGTGTGACTGAAAGCTTCATCGGGCTGGTCAGCAGATCAACACTGCCGGCAGCAGGATGAGGAACCTTGATCTTCATGCCACGCGCCACAACCTGCGGGTCGGCAAATACTTCGTCGAGGCGATTGATCGGGCCGCAAGGTACGCCAGCTTTTTCCAGCAGGTCTATCCATTCCTGTTTGCTCTTGAGCCTGACCATGTTGGCCAGTATCGGCACCAGCACATCCCTGTGTTCTACGCGCTTGGGGTTGGTGCTGAAACGCTGGTCATCTGCAAGCTCTGGCAAGCCACCTATTTGTACAAATTTCTTATACTGACCGTCATTGCCTGCAGCGACGATGATATGGCCGTCAGAAGTCGCAAAGGTCTGATAAGGCACGATATTCGGATGGGCATTGCCCCAGCGCTTGGGGGCATTGCCACTGGCCAGGTAATTCATGTTCATATTGGCCAGCATGGCGACCTGCACATCCAGCAGGGCCATGTCTATGTACTGGCCTTCACCTGTCCTGTCCCTGTGCGTCAGGGCGGCCATGACGGCGATGGTCGAATACATGCCCGTCATCAGGTCAGCAATCGCCACACCGGCTTTTTGCGGGCCGCCGCCAGGTAAATCATCGCGCTCACCCGTCAGTGACATGAAACCGCCCATACCTTGTACGATAAAATCATAACCAGCCCGGTGGGCATAGGGGCCATCCTGGCCAAAGCCAGTGATGGAACAATAGACGAGATCGGGCTTGACCAGCTTCAGTGATTCATAGTCGAGCCCATATTTCTTCAACTGGCCAACCTTGTAGTTTTCCAGCACGACATCAGATTTTGCTGCCAGTTCACGAATGATTTGCTGGCCTTCTGCGGTCGCAATATCGACCGTGATGGCCTGTTTGCCACGGTTGGCGGCAAGGTAATAAGCTGCCTCTGTCGTGTTATTGCCTTCCGCATCGCGCAAGTAAGGTGGCCCCCAGCTACGGGTATCGTCGCCGCTGCCTGGTCGTTCTACCTTGATGACATCAGCTCCCAGATCAGCCAGGTTTTGTGCGCACCAGGGGCCAGCGAGTACCCGCGTCAGATCCAGCACGCGGATATGGCCCAGAGAGGTTTTTTGTAGCGACGGTGTCGGCATCTTCGATTATCCTATTAACATTACTTATCAGCTTATACGGAGCACAAAATGTGGCCCTATCCCAAAGTCATCGCCCATCGTGGTGGAGGAACCCTGGCGCCAGAAAATACGCTGGCTGCGATGCGTTGCGGACAAGAACACGGTTTTGCTGCCGTGGAATTTGATGTCATGTTATCAAAGGATGGCGTTCCTGTGCTCATGCATGATCCTGAATTTGGCAGAACAGTCGCTGGCAGTGGCCGTGTGGCCGATACTTTGGCTGCAGATTTGCAGGCCATGGATGCCGGTAAGTGGTTTGCGGATAACTTCAAGGGAGAGTCAGTGCCCCTGTATGCAGATGTAGTGCGCTTTTGCCGCCAGCATGGGATCTGGATGAATGTCGAAATCAAACCATCACCAGGAGCGGAGGAAGAAACCGGACGGGTAGTGGCAGAACAGACGCAAACCTTGTTCGCTGATGTTGCCGTAGTCGATGCCCTGCATCTGCCTCTGTTTTCTTCATTTTCATTTGCTGCCCTGATGGCCGCCAAGCATGCAGCACCCACCATCCCGCGCGGTTTTTTGATGGACAAGGTTACGCCAGACTGGAAAGCCAGCTTGCAAGAGCTGGCCGCAAAAGCCCTGCATACGAATCACAAACATTTGACGGCAGACACGGCGCGCGAGGTCAAGGATGCCGGATATGGCCTGTTCTGCTATACCGTCAACACACCTGAAAGGGCGACGGAAATACTTCATTGGGGTGTCGATGCCTTTTGTACAGACAGGCTGGATTTGATACCGGCAGATTTTTAGCTTGTAAAATAAGTAATTTTACAGAAAACCCGACAAATCTATTTGAAATTGCTTGACTCTAACGTTACGTCAGACTTTAAGATAGGCCTTTCTACAAGGGCAAGCAATGTTACTCAAGATAGGCGAATTGGCAAAGCGCATAGGCCTGACTATCCGTGCGCTGCATCATTATGAAGAAATAGGGCTGGTGCAACCGTCTTCGCGCACGGCATCAGGTTGTCGTTTATATAACAGGGATGATGTCGCCCGTCTGCACCGCGTGCAGGCGCTGCGAGGTCTCGGGCTGTCACTGGCAGAGACACGCGATATGCTCAATGGTGGCGGCGCAGACTTGCGTCAATTGATACGCCAGCAGATGTGCGCAATAGACAGGCAAATTGCGGATGCGAATGATTTACGCGAGCGCCTGGCTACACTGGAAGAAAAACTGTCTTCAGAAAAAGAGCCGGAGCTTGACGAGTGGCTCAAGACCTTGCGCCTGATGGCGACCCAGCGGCAGTATTTCAGTGCAGAAGAAATTGCCATTTTCCAAAAACGGGCAGCGCAAAACAACTTCAGACAGGAATGGCCCAAGCTGGTGACCGCCGTGCGCAGCCTCATGGAAAATAGCATACCAGCCACTGATATACGAGCCAAAAATCTGGCGCGCGAGTGGATGGACTTATGCAAGACCAGCATGGGGGATGATCCGCGTTTCTTCGTCAAACTCAGCAACATGCACAGGACAGATTTTTCTGCCCAGGCCATCACCGGCATTGATGGTGAATTGCTCGATTATATTTTGCAGGCACTGCATGAGATACGCTGCGATATCTTTGCAAACTACCTGGATCAGGATGAATTGCAGCATTACCGCAAACATGGCCAAAAGAATATGCAGGAATGGCTGAACACATTTGCACAGACCCGGCAACTGATGGAAAGCAAGCCCGCACCTGGCCATCCCGACATCATGAAACTCATGCGCCACTGGCAATGGCTGATTGCTGACACCTGGGGTACGAACCCCGCTACGCATGCAAAAGTCCAGACTGCTCACGAGCAGCATCCAGAGATGCTGGCTGGCAGTGGCTATACAGCAGACATGAAGCAATTTGTCGAACAAGGCATGCTGGCGTTGATGGTCAGCGATATGTCTGCCAATCTGCCGGACCATGCAGCCCGTTGACAACGACCTGGAAGAATTCCATCATTTAATTTTCATACTGGAGTAACTATGTATCCCGTAGTACTGAAGCAAGTCATGAAAACCTATCACCTCGATGCGGTCGATGTGCCCGCACTGGTCGATATCAACCTACAATTGCGGGCTAATTGTTTTACTGTGATTTCTGGCCCTTCTGGCAGCGGCAAAACCACATTGCTGAATCTCATCGGATGCATAGACAGGGCAGACAGTGGCGAAGTGATCGTCGCTGACCAGGCGGTGCATCAAATGTCTGATGATGCCTTGTCAGATTTCCGGGCGCGTCACCTGGGTTTTATTTTCCAGAATTTCAATCTGCTGCCTGTTCTGAATACCTATGAAAACGTCGAATATCCACTGATCCTGGCCAAGGTCGCCGCAGGGGAACGCAAGAAGCGCGTGCTTGACCTGCTGGACGCAGTAGGGCTGGCAGACCGGGCGCAAAACCTGCCAGGTCAATTATCCGGTGGCCAGCGCCAGCGTGTGGCGATTGCGCGTGCACTGGCAACTGAACCCAGGCTGGTACTGGCTGATGAGCCAACTGCCAATCTCGACAGCCAGACCGGTGCTGCCATCATCAGCCTGATGCGCAAAATGCAGCGTGAGCGCCATGTCTCCTTCGTATTTTCTTCTCATGATCCGCAGGTACAGGCCGAGGCAGATGACACGATATTCATCCGTGATGGTCGCATCGTGAATATAGAACGGCAGGCAGAACAAAAAAATGTTGCGATGGAGTTGAATGCATGAAGACTTTTTCCTTAGCTCTGCGCAACCTGCTCAGAAACCGTCGCCGTTCATTGACAACCCTGCTGGCCATGGTGGTGGGCCTGACTGCTATCCTGTTGTTTGGCGGTTACCGCTCGAATATCACCTATGGCATGGAAACCGGTTTTATCCAGGGCAGCGGCCACTTGCAAATCCAGCGTCAGGGTTATTTCCTCGAAGGTGGCGATAATCCTACCGCCTATGGTATCGCTGATTATCAGCACATCATTGATCTCGTCAAACAGGATAAGGAACTGGCCTCCATGCTGGTGGTGGTGACGCCAACCTTGCAGCTTGGTGGTCTGGCCGGTAATTTTTCTGCAGGTGTTTCACGTTCGGTACTGGCTTTAGGCGTCGTTGTACCTGAGCGCAACCAGATGCTGAACTGGAATGACTACGGCATGCAAAGCTATGCCAAGCCCCTGCCTTTGAATGGCAGCAACCCCGATGCAGTGGTCATAGGAGAGGGCGTCGCGCGCAAGATCAAATTGTGCAAGGCCTTGCAGGTACCAGACTGCAAGCAGGATGACACAGTTGTCGCTCCCGCCGACAATAGCGCCCAGGCCCCCGGTGATATCGCAGCGCTGTCCGCACTGGAGCAGGGCAATACCGTCAAGGAAGAGGGCACCCGAATAGAAATGCTGGCAGCAACTTCACATGGTGCGCCGAATGTTGCCAGCCTCAGTGTCATCACCGCCAGGAACATGGGCATCAAGGCACTCGATGATGTGTACATGGCCATGCATTTGAGTCAGGCACAAAAGCTGATTTATGGTAATAGCACGGCACAGGTAACCGCGATACAGATACAGTTGAAACATACATCGCAGATGCCAGCAGCGCGCGCCCGTCTGCAACAATTGCTGGACCAGAATGTCAAGGGGCAGGCGCTGGAGCTGCTGGATTTCAAGGTACTCAACCCCATGTATGGCCAGACGGTGCAATTCATGAATTCCATGTTCGGCTTTATCTCCATACTGATAGGCGTGATTGTCCTCTTCACTATCGGCAATACCATGAGCACTGCCGTGGTAGAACGCACGGTTGAAATAGGCACCTTGCGCGCCATGGGTTTGCGTCGTTCTGGCTTGCGCAGGCTGTTCCTGTGTGAAGGTGTGTTGCTGGGCGCGATAGGTGCGGTATGCGGTCTGCTTGGCTCACTGGTGATCGCTTATCTGATCAACAACAGCGGTGCAGCGTGGACACCGCCAGGTTACTCCTATGCCTACCTGATACAGGTGCGGGTATGGCAAGATATCCCTTTACTGATAGGCAGTATTATTGGTCTTTTGCTGGTGACGGTGATCTCGGCCTGGTTGCCAGCTAACCGGGCATCGAGACTCATGATTGTTGATGCACTGAGGCATGTATAAGGATAAGGAATGATGATGAAAACTTTGAAGACTTACGCAGTTTTTCTTGCCTTGGCTGGCCTGATGATGGGTGCCGCGCAGGCAGTACAGGCAGCTCAGAGCCCGCAAGAGATACTGGCTGCCAGTGATGTGGTGCGCAATCCTGATCATCCGTTTGGCCTGACCAATACCCTCATCGAATACCGTGCCGGTAAACAGACGGATACCAGCACCTTGTCCATCTATTCCAAGGCTGATCCTAACAGCGGCCAGTTCCGCAGCCTGATACGCTATGTTGCGCCAACCAGGGACGCCAACAAGCTGATACTCTTCAGCGGCAAGGACCTGTGGTTTTACGACCCCAGCAGCAAGGCCAGCATACGCATGTCACCGCAACAGCGCCTGTTGGGCCAGGCATCGAATGGTGATGTGGTGACAGTCAACCTGGCCAAGGATTACCAGGCCGTGAGTGCGGTAGAAGAAGACACTCAGGACGGCGACCGCCAGACCAAACATTGCAACAAGTTGAGCATGAATGCCAGCACGCCGGACGCCACTTATCATCACATCGACATGTGGATAGAGGTGGGTAATAATCACCCGGTCAAGGCCAAGTTTTATACCGAAAGCGGCAAGCTGCTCAAGACGGCCTACTACCGCCGTTATGAAAAACAGTTAGGGATAGACAGACCGACAGAGACCGTCATCATTGATGGCCTGGACCCAAGCTGGGTGACGGTGATGCGTTACTCCAGCCTGGTCAAGCGTGAAGTGCCTGACCAGTGGTTGCAGCGCGATTATCTGCCACGCTTCAAACCGGAATGACGATGCGCCGCAAACCATCTTCATTCAAACCCGGTATTTGTGCCTTGATGGGTTTGCTGGCAATGAACGCTTATGCCCAGCAAGATCCCGACCTAGATGCATTGAAAGTTGCGGATCAGATGCCCAATACGGTTGAGCAGCCCCGCAACTGGCGTCTGTTTGTTGAGGCAGGGGCTGGCGCTAATCGTGCGCGTCTTGACGGCAGCAGCCAACAATTCCAGCGCCTGTCGCTGGATCTGCAATATGACAATTCCTTTGCGCCAGGCTGGCGCGCGGTACTGTCTGATCGTCTTGATGTGAGCTGGCCGCCACAGGCCATCGGGTTGCCGCATGACATTAATACAATCAAAGAAGCCTACCTGAGCTGGCAAGTGCAGACCGATCAGATACTGGACCTCGGACGCATCAACGCACGCAATGGCGTGGCGCTCGGTTATAACCCTACCGACTATTTCCGCACATCTGCATTGCGGTCTGTGGTGTCGGTAGATCCTGCGAGTCTCAAGGAAAACCGTCAGGGCAGTATCATGCTGCGGGGGCAAAAACTGTGGAGTGGCGGTTCTTTGACTGCGCTGTATTCACCCAAACTGGCTGACGAGCGCAATTACTCCAGCTTTAGCCCTGATGTTGCCGCCACCAATGGGCAAGACCGCTGGTTGCTGACTTTGAGCCAGCAAGTGATGGACGGCATTACGCCACAGCTTTTGCTGTACAAGGCAGAAAAACAGCCGGTGCAAATCGGCTTGAACCTCACGGCCTTGCTCAATGATTCCACCGTCGTGTTTGCCGAATGGTCGGGCGGGCGCAGCCAGTCCAGCTTTGCACAAGCCATGCGACAAATCGGAATAACTTATCCTGATGACAGTGTGTTTCGCAATCATAGCGCGACTGGCCTGACCTATACCACCAGCAACAAGATATCGCTGACAGCCGAACTCGAATACAACGGCGGTGGCCTGGACCAGGAAAAATGGAATAGTCTGGGGCAGGCTTCCCTACAAAGTTATGGCATTTACCGCCGTTACCTGCAGGGTGTGCAAGAGACACCTGCCAAGCGCACAGTCTTTGTCTATGCAAGCTGGCAAGATGCGCTGATCAATCACCTGGACCTGACAGCGATGAGCCGCTATGACCTAGCAGATTCCAGCCGCATGTCATGGATGGAGGCGCGCTACCACCTGAAGCACACAGAGTTCGCGCTGCAATGGCAGCGCAACAGCGGCAAGAGCCTGAGCAATTACGGCGCTGCACCGCAAATGCAAAGCTGGCAATTGCTTGCGCGTTATTATTTTTAGCCTGTTACAAGGATTTTTAGTCTGTTACAAGACTGCGGTGGTGGTTACCAGCACTTACATCGATTACATTTTTTGCCGTCATCGGAAAAAGCAGCGACTTCGTTATAGGTGCATGGGCAGCGTGCTCATATCGACCCAGGAAGCCTACTTTTAATCAAAGGAATACTCATGAAATCCATCAAGCTCGCCGCCGCCCTTGCTACTACCCTTGCCCTGACGTTGGTTGCCGGTTCTGTTTTTGCCCAGGACCCGGCAACGCCAAATGTAGAAAAACGTCAGGACAGACAACAAAAACGCATCGCCAAGGGCGTTGAAAGCGGTGCTTTGACAGCAAAAGAAGCCAGCAATCTGGAAAAACGTGAAGCCAAGATAGAGGGTGATAAACAGGCTGCCAAGGCAGATGGCGTAGTGACACCGGCTGAGCGCGCCAAACTCGAACACGAAGAAAACCGCGCCAGCAAGAAAATCCGTAATAAAAAGCACAATGCCAGTGCGGCAACGACGACTAACTAAGTTAAGAGCCAAAGCTGAACAGGCAAGCAAAACCGCTGGTAGATACCAGCGGTTTTTTCTTTGCTGCGGTGCGGATTGTGGTGTTATCTAACAGTTGTTAGACGTAGTTGGATGGTGTTTTTGCAACACTGCTACCATGGCTTTTTTTCCTGCTTCTTCTCTACGTCCCCTCCTGGTTTTCTCTGTGACTCTGTGTCTCAGTGTTGAGAGGTCTTGAAGTTTTGAAGTCATTTTCAGGCAAGCTTGCCTACTTACCATCATCTCACTAGCATATCCGGCTTAATTTATACCGTATAATCGGTGGTTACAACCCTTATTACACCCATTTTTCAGCTTAGAACCATCATTTATGAACTCGTCAGAAATCCGCGATAAATTCCTTAGCTTTTTCGAATCCAAGGGCCATACCCGTGTGCGCTCTTCCAGCCTGATACCCGGCAATGATCCTACCCTGCTGTTCACCAACTCCGGTATGGTGCAGTTCAAGGATGTGTTCCTCGGCCAGGACAAACGTGCCTACACCCGTGCCACGACAGCGCAACGCAGCGTACGTGCTGGCGGTAAACATAATGATCTGGAAAATGTGGGTTACACCGCGCGTCACCACACTTTCTTTGAAATGCTGGGCAATTTCTCTTTCGGCGATTATTTCAAGAAAGACGCGATTCACTATGCATGGGAATTGCTGACGACGGTCTATGGCTTGCCAAAAGACAAGTTGACCGTCACCGTCTATCAGGAAGATGACGAAGCCTACGATATCTGGAAAAACGAAATCGGCGTACCGGTAGAGCGCATCATCCGCATCGGCGACAACAAGGGTGCGCGCTATGCATCCGACAATTTTTGGCAAATGGCTGACACCGGCCCTTGCGGCCCTTGTACCGAGATTTTCTATGACCACGGTCCGGAAATCTGGGGCGGCCCTCCAGGCTCGCCAGATGAAGACGGCGACCGCTTCATTGAAATCTGGAACCTCGTGTTCATGCAGTTCAACAAGGATGAGGCAGGTGTCCTGAATCCTTTGCCTAAACCATGCGTGGATACCGGCATGGGCCTGGAGCGCCTGTCTGCAGTCTTGCAGCATGTGCATTCCAACTATGAAATCGATACTTTTCAGAACCTGATCAAGGCTGCAGCGCGCGAAACCGGCTGCACTGATCTGGAAAATAATTCCCTGCGCGTGATTGCGGATCATATTCGCTGTGCTTGTTTCTTGATCGTTGATGGCATCATCCCTGGCAACGAAGGCCGTGGCTATGTGCTGCGCCGTATTACCCGTCGCGCTTTGCGTCATGGTCACAAGCTGGGTCAGAGCCAGCCTTTCTTCTACAAACTGGTACCTGATCTGGTCAAGGAAATGGGCGTTGCCTACCCTGAATTGACAGAAATGGCGGATCGGGTTGCTCAGGTGCTTAAGCAGGAAGAATTGCGCTTCGGTGAAACACTGGGCAACGGCATGAAGATTCTGGAGGCCGCCCTTGTCAAAGACAGTAAAAATCTTGATGGCAAAACAGCCTTCACTTTGCATGACACTTATGGCTTCCCGCTGGATCTGACCGCAGATATTTGCCGTGAGCGTAATGTCGTGCTGGATGAGGCTGGTTTCCATGAGTGTATGGCGATACAGAAGAAGGGTGGACAAGATAACGACGACTTCAAAATGGCTGCTGCAATTGAGTACAGTGGCGAAAAGACAAAATTCGTCGGTTACGATCAATTGCAACATGAAGCCAAAGTGATCGCCCTGTACGTTGATGGCACAGCTGTCAATGAAATCAAGGCGGGCCAAAAAGCGATTGTCGTCCTTGATACCACACCTTTCTATGCAGAATCAGGTGGCCAGGCTGGCGACTCTGGCGTGTTGGTTGGTGTAGATGGTGCAGTGTTTGAAGTGAATGACACCAGAAAAATCCAGGCAGACGTATTCGGCCATCACGGCGTATTGAAATCCGGCAGTCTGGCTATTGCACAGAATCTCAAGGCAGAAGTGAACCAGGAAATCCGCGCACAAACCATGCGCAATCACTCTGCCACGCATTTGATGCACAAGGCCTTGCGCGAAGTATTGGGCAGCCATGTCTCACAAAAAGGCTCTTTGGTGGATGTGGAAAAAACCCGCTTCGACTTTAGCCACAATGGTCCTATGACTGCGGATGAAATCCGTCAGGTAGAGACCATTGTCAACCGTGAAATTTTGGCGAACGCCGCTACACAGGCGCAAGTCATGGGCTATGACGACGCGGTCAAGCATGGCGCCATGGCGCTGTTCGGTGAAAAATATGGCGATGAAGTGCGCGTGCTCGACATCGGTACTTCCCGCGAATTGTGCGGTGGTACTCACGTGTCCCGTACTGGCGATATCGGTTTGTTCAAGATCGTTGCTGAAGGCGGTGTTGCTGCCGGTATCCGCCGTGTAGAAGCCGTGACTGGTGAAGTTGCGCTGGCGCTGGTACAAAACCTGAACAGCCGCATCAATGAAGCTGCAGCAGCCCTGAAAACCCAGCCAGAAGAACTGACGCTGCGTATCGGGCAAGTGCAGGATCATGTCAAGGCGCTGGAAAAAGAACTGGCAACACTGAAATCAAAAATGGCTTCCAGTCAGGGCGATGATCTGGTGAACCAGGCGGTCGATGTCAAAGGCATCAAGGTGCTGGCAGCCACGCTGCAAGGCGCTGACGTGACAGCCCTGCGTGAAACCATGGACAAGCTCAAAGACAAGCTGAAAACAGCAGCTATTGTGCTGGCAGCTGTCAATGACGGCAAAGTCAGCCTGATTGCCGGTGTAACGGCGGACAGCACATCCAGAATCAAAGCGGGTGACCTGGTCAACTTTGTAGCCCAGCAAGTCGGCGGCAAAGGCGGTGGCCGTCCTGATATGGCGCAAGCGGGTGGCACGGATGCTAGCGGTCTGACAAAAGCCTTGGAGGGTGTGACTGAATGGGTAACTTCACGTCTATGATACATATACGCCGTGCTGAAGTTTCAGATGCGGCCCAACTGCAAAGGGTGTTCGCCAGTGGCGGCACCTATGCAGGTACTTTGCAACTGCCGCATCCCACAACAGAGATATGGCAAGAGCGGCTGGAAAAGGCTGACCCCAATGATACCCGCCTGGTCGCCATCTATGATGGTGTGGTGGTGGGTATGGCCAGCCTGCATATGGAAAAAAAGCAAAGACGTAGTCACGTTGCCTCGCTTGGCATGGGTGTGGCTGACTCTTTTTCTGGACGCGGCATAGGCACTGCGCTGCTGACCGAGTTACTGAATTTATCGGATAACTGGCTTAATCTCCTGCGCATAGAATTGACCGTGTTTTGCGACAACACTGCGGCCATTCATTTGTATAAAAAATTTGGCTTTGAAAAAGAGGGCACCATGCGTGCCTATGCTTTTCGCAATGGCCAGTATGTCGATAGTTATGCCATGGCGCGTCTGCATCCCAAGCAGGCGATGATACCGTTGAGGGAAACCTGAGGTCAGCATGGAATTGAAGTTTTGCCCGGTTTGTGCCATATCCCTGATAGAACGTCCCGATGAACAGGAAGCAGGCAAGCTCAGGCTGGCCTGTCCTGAGGGGCACTGGACCCATTGGGACAATCCCCTGCCTGTATTGGCTGCTCTGGTCGAATTTGAAGACAAAATACTGCTGGCACGCAATGCTGCCTGGCCAGAAAACACTTTTGCCCTGATCACTGGCTTCATGGAGCGTGGCGAAACCCCGGAGCAGGGCGTGGCCCGCGAACTCAAGGAAGAAACCGATCTTGATGCGGACGAAATCACCCTGATTGGCGTCTATGAGTTCATCAGAAAGAATGAACTCATCATTGCCTATCACGTCAAGGCATCTGGCACAGTCAGCCTCTCGCCAGAATTGCTGGAGTACCGTCTTATAGAACCCGAAAAACTCAGGCCCTGGAATGCCGGTACTGGTCACGCCATGGCTGACTGGATGCGTAAGCGTGGCCTGGAACCTGTGTACAGAGAGTGGGAAAGTAAATAGCTTGGGTCTTTTGCAATGCAAAACAATGTGCGGGCTATTAGACTAAATGCATGCAGATTTATGTGTAATTACTAATAAAAAAAACAGTTTAACAATTGTTTTGGTGAAATACCTTCAATAAGTAAGCCAGGAGTAAGTTTACTGTCTAAGATGAGAGTGTAGGCTGTAGACGAAAATTCTTTGGTTTTGCACCATTTCAGTGCGGAAACTTTTTAAAATATTTGGTCTTTTGTTGTTAGTCTGCTGCGATGCACCATACGAATGAAAATTCCGGTAGAATTGGTGCATCAATTGTCGGGCGAATTAGCTTACTCAATTTGTATTACTGGGGAAATCATGCAATTCAATAAAGAACTGGATGCGCGCGGACTGAACTGTCCTCTTCCAATTTTAAAAACCAAGAAGGCGCTGGCCGAGATGCTCACTGGTGAAGTGTTGCATGTGCTGGCGACTGATCCTGGTTCGGTAAGGGACTTCAAGGCCTTTTCCAAGCAAACCGGCAATGAACTGTTGTCGCATCAGGAAGGCAGCAAAGAGTTTGAGTACTTCATCAAACGCAAATAAGTCGTATAGTTTGCTCAGTCTGCTTACCCGTCGGCAAAGCAGCGCATAAAAAACCCGCGATCCTGTTGCGGGTTTTTTCATTTCTGTAAATCAATTTATCACTTATTTCCCACTCGATTCAGCTTGAATCCGTCTTATACAGGTGCGTAATTCATTATTGGATTAGGCATTCTGCTCTAGTGGCAAAGTGGATTAAAAAGAACGCTCGTGCTAAATTGTGCAAAATCTTGATGTTTTCGTTTTATAATCAATAGAATTTACGTATACGTCAATTTGCAGGTGTGAAAGCGCAGTAATATTAGAGACTTAATGCGAGACTTAACACGAGTCTTAGTTGAGTTTTAATTCAGTACCCAGGCCTGTGAGGTCGTACTTAATGCAGAAGCTCGACGGACTTTCTTACTCGCAAGCAAAGTGATGGAACGTCAGGCAGCAAATTTTCAGTATCAAGCTTTAAAATTCGTATCAAGTTTCGTATAAATCGGTATTAAATTCGGTATTCCCCAATTAGCTCATAAAGGCAGAACTATGAAAGTCTTGGTACCAGTCAAACGCGTCGTCGATTACAACGTCAAAGTACGTGTTAAATCTGATGGCTCTGGCGTTGATATCGCCAACGTTAAAATGTCCATGAACCCATTTGATGAAATCGCTGTTGAAGAAGCGACTCGTTTGAAAGAAGCGGGCGTAGTGACCGAGGTTATCGCTGTTTCTTGTGGCGTGGCGCAATGCCAGGAGACCCTGCGGACAGCAATGGCAATTGGTGCTGACCGCGGCATCCTGGTCGAAAGCGATGCAGAACTGCAACCGCTGGCCGTTGCTAAATTGCTCAAGGCACTGGCTGACAAAGAACAACCACAACTGATCATCCTCGGCAAACAGGCAATCGATGATGACAGCAACCAGACTGGCCAGATGCTGGCAGCCCTGCTGGGCTGGCCGCAAGCGACTTTCGCTTCCAAAGTCACGGTTGCTGATGGTAAGGCCACAGTCACCCGTGAAGTAGACGGCGGTCTGGAAACACTGTCACTGACACTGCCAGCCATCATCACTACAGACTTGCGCTTGAATGAGCCACGTTATGTGACTTTGCCTAACATCATGAAGGCCAAGAAAAAACAACTGGACAATGTCAAACCGGCAGACCTGGGTGTGGACGTTGCTTCCCGCGTCAAGACTTTGAAAGTGGTAGAGCCACCAAAACGCAGCGCCGGTATCAAAGTGCCTGACGTAGCGACCCTGGTTGCCAAGCTGCGCAATGAAGCCAAGGTTATTGGCTGATAGCTTTCAGCTTTCATAAAGGCAGAATTTAAGAATAATTTTTGTTGTCGGGATATTGATCCTGGCAACACATCAAGTGGAAGACATCATGACTACACTCGTCATCGCTGAACACGACAACGCTGGCCTCAAGGGCAGCACATTGAATACCATCACTGCTGCTGCACAATGCGGCGCAGATGTACACGTACTGGTTGCTGGCCACAATGCTGGTGCAGTAGCACAAGCCGCAGCACAAATCGCAGGAGTCAGCAAAGTATTGCATGCAGATGCAGCGCATTTTGCTGATGGTTTGGCAGAAAACATTGCCGAGCAAGTATTGGCAATCGCTTCTGGCTACAGCCACATCCTGGCACCGGCAACTGCCTACGGCAAAAACATTTTGCCACGCGTAGCTGCCAAGCTCGACGTTTCGCAAATCTCTGAAATCACCAAGGTAGATAGCCCCGACACTTTCGAGCGTCCTATCTACGCTGGTAACGCCATTGCGACTGTGCAATCGACAGATGCGATCAAGGTCATCACTGTACGTACAACTGGTTTTGATGCTGCGGCTACAGGTGGTTCTGCTGCCGTAGAAACTGTTGTTGCAGTTGCTGACTCTGGCAAATCTGCTTTCGTTTCGCGCGAAGTGGCCAAGTCTGACCGTCCTGAGCTGACAGCCGCCAAAGTCATCGTTTCCGGTGGCCGTGGCATGGGTTCTGGCGAAAACTTCAAAATTCTGGAACCGCTGGCTGACAAGCTGGGTGCAGCCATGGGTGCATCCCGCGCTGCGGTGGATGCAGGCTTTGTACCGAATGACTGGCAAGTTGGCCAAACCGGCAAGATCGTTGCTCCGCAACTGTACATCGCCGTTGGTATCTCTGGCGCGATCCAGCATCTGGCCGGTATGAAAGATTCCAAAGTCATCGTGGCGATTAACAAAGATCCAGAAGCGCCGATTTTCTCGGTAGCTGATTATGGCATCGTTGGCGATCTGTTTGATATCGTTCCACAGTTGGTAGCTGAACTGGGCTAAAAAGGAACCCCTGATTAAGCTACTGCGCGACGCTATTTTGGGCCTGCGATGCTCGCCGTACAGTCGTACGACTGCGCTTCCGGGTTTTCAATGAGCCAAACTAACGTCGCTCGCTACGCTTACTCAGGGTTTCCTTGATTTACGTAATTTGTTGGTCACCTTGGTGACCTGATTGGGGCAGGTAAGCGGTTTATCGCATTCTTTTTGGCGATCTTCCTGACCTGCCCCTTTTTCTTTTTTTGGGATACAAAAATGAGCTATGTTGCCCCCGTCAAAGACATGCTGTTCATCATCAATGAACTGGCTGGTCTAGCTGAAGTCAGTGCCTTGCCTGGTTGTGAAGATGCGACGGCAGAAACCGTAGAAGCGGTGCTGGAAGAAAACGCCAAATTTGCCGGTGAAGTGGTGGCCCCATTGAACTGGCCAGGCGACCAGGCACCGAGCTACTGGAAAGACGGCGAAGTCTTCACCACCAAGGGTTTCAAGGAAGCCTTCAAGATGTTTGGCGAGGCAGGCTGGCAGGGCGTGCAGCACCCGCAAGAATTTGGCGGCCAGGGCTTGCCCAAGCTGGTGGCGACACCCTGCATAGAAATGTTGAATGCGGCCAGCATCTCGTTTGCGCTTTGCCCGCTGCTGACAGACGGTGCGATTGAAGCCCTGCTGACTGCTGGCACAGACGAACAAAAAGCCATTTACCTGGAAAATCTGATTTCCGGTAAGTGGACTGGCACGATGAACCTGACCGAGCCACAAGCCGGTTCTGACCTGGCGATGGTACGCAGCCGTGCCGTGCCTCAAGGCGATGGTACTTTTAAAGTCTACGGTACCAAGATTTTCATCACCTATGGTGAACACGATATGGCAGAAAATATCGTCCACCTGGTGCTGGCACGTACACCTGATGCGCCAGAAGGTGTCAAAGGTATTTCCCTGTTCATCGTGCCCAAGTTTTTGGTCAATGCCGATGGCAGCCTGGGTGCGCGCAATGATGCACACTGTGTATCGATAGAACACAAGCTGGGCATCAAGGCCAGCCCGACTGCGGTATTGCAGTTCGGCGACAACGGCGGCGCGATAGGCACGCTGGTCGGTGAAGAAAACCGCGGCCTTGAATATATGTTCATCATGATGAATGCCGCCCGTTTTGGCGTTGGCTTGCAAGGCATAGGCGTGGCAGAACGCGCTTATCAAAAGGCAGTGCAATACGCCAAAGACCGCGTGCAGTCACGTGACCTGGCAGGCTCTGCTGGCCCGGTTGCCATCATCAATCACCCTGATGTACGCCGCATGCTGATGTCCATGCGTGCCCAGACCGAGGGTGCGCGCGCACTGGCCTACGTCGCTGCCGGTATCAGTGACTTTGCCCATCACCATGCAGATGCTGCAGTACGCAAGGCCAACCAGGCCAAGTATGAATACCTGGTACCTATCGTCAAAGGCTGGTCGACAGAAATGTCGCTGGATGTCACATCTACTGGCGTACAGGTTCACGGCGGCATGGGTTTCATCGAAGAAACCGGTGCGGCACAACATTACCGTGATGCCAAGATTTTGACTATCTATGAAGGTACTACAGCCATCCAGGCAAATGACCTGGTAGGCCGCAAAACTTCACGCGATGGCGGTGCCACAGCTAAAGCCTTTATTGCTGACATGCGTGCGACAGAAGCACAATTAACGGCGATCGGTTCTGTTGATGCACTGGCGATACAGCGCCAACTGGCAGCGGGTACTGCAGCGCTGGAAGACGTGGTTGATTATGTCGTCACCAACTTCAAGCAAGACATCAAGGGCGTGTTTGCAGGCAGTGTCCTGTACCTCAAACTGGCAGGCATCGTTTTCGGTGGCTGGCAAATGGCACGTGCTGCCATCATCGCCCAGCAAAAACTGGATGCAGGCGAGGGCGATGCCGCTTTCCTGAAAGCCAAGATCTCAACTGCCCGCTATTTTGCTGACCATATCCTGTCGGCAGCACAAGGTTTGCGTTCTGCGATTGTCGATGGTAGTGCGGGTGTCATGGCTTTGTCTGAAGACCAGTTCTGATGGTAATTGTAGTAAAACGCTAGCAAGTTAAATAAATAAGGTAATCCCCCGGCTCTGCCGGGGGACTCCTCAAGGTTTGACCTATACGGCGGTCGGTTTGAAACTTCTATCTCTACCAAAAGAAGGAGTTTCAAGATGAAAGAGTATCAAAGTT